>NZ_CP081295.1:1500000-1772500 GCF_019711375.1 Qipengyuania aurantiaca | reverse complement strand
ATCGACACGCCGGTCGAAGTTTCGGACAAGCCCGGCGCGCCGGCGCTTGTGGTAAAGCGTCCGACCATTACCTTCGACCATGTCCATTTCGGCTACGAGCCGGAGCGGACCATCCTTCATGGCCTGACCTTCGAGGTTCCGGCGGGAAGCAACGTGGCCATCGTCGGGCCTTCCGGCGCGGGCAAGAGCACTATCGCGCGGCTGCTGTTCCGTTTCTATGACCCGCAGAAGGGGCGCATTCTTGTAGACGGGAAGGACATCACCACGGTCACACAGGAGAGCCTGCGCAGCCATATCGGGATCGTCCCGCAGGACAGCGTGCTGTTCAACGACACCATCGGCTACAACATCGCCTATGGACGCGAGGGAGCTGAGGAAGAGGACATCATCGCCGCCGCGCGCTCGGCCGCGATCCTGCCCTTCATCGAGCGCCTTCCCGACGGGTTCGAGACCGAGGTCGGCGAGCGCGGGCTGAAGCTTTCGGGCGGCGAGAAGCAGCGCGTCGCCATCGCGCGCACGCTTGTGAAAGACCCGCCGATCCTGCTGCTCGACGAGGCGACCAGCGCGCTCGACAGCCGGACCGAGCAGGACATCCTGCGCACGCTCAAGCAGGTGAGCGCGCATCGAACCACGCTGGCCATCGCACACCGCCTGTCGACCATTGCCGATGCCGACCGCATCCTCGTGCTCGACCACGGCAGGCTGGCCGAGATCGGCACGCATAGCGAACTGCTGCGGTACAACGGGCTCTACGCCGAAATGTGGGCACGCCAGCAGGCCGAGGAAGCGGCGATCGAATAGCTATTCGAGCTTTGCGGGGTTGTGTTGCACTGCACAATCGCTAGTAGCGCCCAGACCTTCCGGGTGCTAACGCGCGCCCTCCTTATATAGCTGGACAGATATCATGCCCAACCTCGGCGCGATCAAACGCGACTGGTTCTCCAACATCCGTGCAGACGTGCTGGCCGGCATCGTCGTCGCCCTCGCCCTGATCCCGGAGGCCATCGGCTTCTCGATTATCGCGGGCGTCGATCCGCGTGTCGGCCTTTACGCATCGGTCGCGATTGCCATGGTCATCGCCTTTACCGGCGGGCGTCCGGGCATGATCAGCGCTGCGACGGCCGCGGTTGCCGTGGTTGTCGTGCCGCTGGTGCGCGATCATGGGGTGGAATATCTCTTCGCCGCGACGATCCTGATGGGCATCTTCCAGGGCATCGCCGCCCTGCTGCGGCTCGACCTGCTGATGCAGTTCGTTTCGCGCTCGGTCATCACCGGCTTCGTCAACGCGCTGGCGATCCTCATCTTCATGGCGCAGCTGCCGCAACTCGACCCCACCGCCGCCGGCATCGGCTGGATGACTTACGCGATGGTCGCAGCCGCACTGGCGATGATCTACATCATTCCCCGCTTCACCACTGCCGTGCCCAGCCCGCTGATTGCGATCATCGTCCTGACCGCGCTCACCATCTGGCTCGACGCGCCGGTGAACACCGTGTCGGACATGGGCGAGCTACCCGAAGGCCTGCCCTATTTCGCTTTACCGGATGTCCCGCTGACGTGGGAAACGCTCGCCATCATCGCCCCCTATTCGGTGACCATGGCCGCCGTCGGCCTTCTTGAATCGCTGCTGACCGCGCAGATCGTCGACGACATGACGCACACCGGCTCGAACAAGCGCCGCGAGAGCGCGGGCCAGGGCGTGGCCAACATCGTGGCCGCCATGTTCGGCGGCATGGGCGGCTGCGCGATGATCGGCCAGTCGGTCATCAACGTGACCAGCGGCGGGCGTGGACGCCTATCGACCTTCACCGCCGGCTTCGCGCTGCTCATCCTGCTCGCCGTGCTTGGAAACCTTGTCGGCCAGGTGCCAATGCCGGCGCTGGTGGCGATCATGATCATGGTGAGTATTGGCACCTTCTCGTGGAACTCGATCCCCAATATCGGAAAGCACCCGTGGCAGTCGAGCGTCGTGATGGTCGTGACGGTCATCACCGTGGTCGCGACGCACAATCTTGCGCTCGGCGTGCTGGCAGGCGTGGTCCTGTCGGGCGTGTTCTTCACCCACAAGGTGATGACCATGTTCGAAGTGGTGCGCGAGCGCGAGGGCGACACCGCCACCTACCGCGCCAAGGGCCAGATCTTCTACGCCAGCGTCGAGCGTTTCGAAGCCGCGCTCGGTCCCGAAAGCACCCAGAGCGACCCAGCCGACCACGTCATCATCGATGTGAGCAAGGCCCACTTCTGGGACATCAGCGCAGTTGGCGCGCTCGACAAGGTAGTCGAACGCATGCGCCGGAATGGACGAAGCGTGCAGGTCGTCGGCCTCAACCGTGCGAGCAGCGACTTGGTCGACAAGTTCGCGCTGACCGACAAGACTGGTGTGGAGATCGGGCTGGCGCCGCATCCGTAACCGGTCAGGCGGCCTTTGGGTGGAAAGCGGGCGTCGATAGCGGTTCAAGTCTCAAAAAAACTCGGCGATAAGAAAGGCAGTGCCAACAATGAGCATTGCTACATTGAATGTCGTCGCTAACCAAAACATGAAAGGGTGCGTCGACCGATCATAACAGGCGACTGGTACGCCGACGGCATCCATGACTCCTGTTCTGAAACCACGCACCAACTCCCACCCGATTAGCGGTAGTCCGACCAAGAGTATTAGTACGAAGGCAGCATCACGCATTACGGTCCCTCACGGCGGCAAGCCTATGTCGATTGGCCAATCAAGCTAGGCGATTAGCATTCAGACCAATGTCTGCAATCGGGTCGTTAGCAGCCGTGAGATAATGTCCGATTTCGGGTGTCGACTGAACGTCGCAAGTCAGGTCGCGGAAGCTGAAAGCTCTTGCAATACGCCAAGCGCCTTCTCACCGCGCGCCGCTTGCACAAATGTATGGTCGTGATGAAACGCTGCCACCATATTGCAAGCGATGTCCGCATCTGCGAGCGCGCATGACACGGCGGCCGTCAGCCCGACGCCTTCCAGGTCCGAATGCACCATCAGCGTGATGCGCGCGAAATCCGGGCCTTCGATGCCCAGTTCGTCCGCCAGTTCGGACGGCACGATGGCCGTCACGCCCTCGTCCTCGCGGAAGGTCCCGATCGCTGCGCCCAGGAGCTGCGGTGCGGTGTCGGGGCTGGCGAGAACGAAGCGCCAGCGCTGCGTATCGAGCCGGGGCTCCATGGCGGCGATCATCGCCTCCCTGTCGCGCACCGGCCCGGCCATTACAGGATATACTTGCTGAGGTCGGTATCGCCCGACAGATCATCAAGCCGCTCGCGCACATAGGCGGCGTCGACCGTGATGGTCTCGCCCTTGTGCTCTTCGGCTTCGAAGCTGATGTCCTCGAGCAGGCGCTCCATCACCGTCTGAAGGCGGCGGGCGCCGATGTTCTCGACGCTTTCGTTCACCCGCGCGGCGATTTTCGCCACTTCGGTGATCGCATCGTCGGTGATGTCGAGCGTGACCTCCTCGGTCCCGATCAGCGCCTTGTACTGCTGCACGAGGTTGGCACGCGTTTCGGTGAGGATGCGCACGAAATCTTCCTCGGTCAGCGCGCGTAGCTCGACGCGAATGGGCAGGCGGCCCTGGAGTTCGGGCAGCATGTCCGAAGGCTTGGAGACGTGGAACGCGCCGCTAGCGATGAAGAGAACGTGGTCGGTCTTCATCGGACCGTATTTGGTAGCCACGGTCGTGCCTTCGATCAGCGGCAGCAGGTCGCGCTGCACGCCTTCACGGCTGACCGAGCCGCCGCGCACATCGCTCACCGCAATCTTGTCGATCTCGTCGAGGAAGACGATGCCGTTGGTCTCGGCGTTCTCCAGCGCGACGCGGTTGACGTCGTCCTGGTCCATGCGCTTCTCGGCCTCTTCCTCCACCAGCCGGTCCCACGCATCGGGGACCTTGAGCTTGCGGCGCTTGAGGTTCGACTTGCCCATCGCCTTGCCGAGCATATCGGAAAGGTCGATCATGCCGACATTGCCGGGCATGCCGGGGATTTCCATGTTCGAGCTCGGCTGGTCCTTCACATCGATTTCGACCTCGGTGTCGTTCATCGCGTTCTGGACGATACGCTCGCGGAAAGCCTCGCGGGTCGCTTCGCTGGCGTTCTCGCCGACAAGCGCGTTGAGCAGGCGCTCCATCGCGGCCTGGCTAGCGGTTTCGCGCACGGCCTCGCGTCGGCGTTCCTTTTCGAGGCGGATGGCTTCTTCGGCGAGGTCGCGGGCGATCTGTTCGACGTCGCGGCCGACATAGCCGACCTCGGTGAACTTGGTCGCCTCGACCTTCACGAAGGGAGCTTCTGCCAGCTTGGCGAGACGGCGGCTGATCTCGGTCTTGCCGCAGCCGGTGGGACCGATCATCAGGATGTTCTTGGGCGTTACCTCGTCGCGCAGATCGCGGTCGAGGCGTTGGCGGCGCCATCGGTTGCGAAGCGCCACGGCAACGGCGCGCTTGGCGTCCTTCTGGCCGATGATGTGTTCGTCCAGCGCGGCGACGATCGCCTTGGGTGTCAGATTGTCCATGTATTCTCTCAGACCTCTTCGAGGGTCACATTGCCATTGGTGAAGACGCAGATGTCCGCGGCGACTTGCATCGCCTTGCGGGCGATGGTCTCCGGATCGTCTTCATATTCGGCGATGGCCTTGGCCGCCGCGAGCGCGTAATTGCCGCCCGAGCCGATGGCTGTGATGCCGGCTTCGGGTTCCAGCACGTCGCCATTGCCGGTGAGAACGAGGAGGTTCTCCTTGTCCGCCACGATCATCAGCGCTTCCAGATTGCGCAGGTACTTGTCGGTGCGCCAGTCCTTGGTCAGCTCGACCGCGGCGCGCAGGAGCTGGCCGTTATACTGCTCGAGCTTCTTTTCCAACCGCTCGAACAGGGTGAAGGCGTCGGCGGTCGCGCCGGCAAAGCCTGCCACGACCTTGCCGCCCTCACCGATGCGGCGAACCTTGCGCGCGTTGGGCTTCATCACCGTGTTGCCCATGGACACCTGCCCGTCGCCTGCGACGACGATCCGGTCCCCCTTGCGCACACCGATGATGGTGGTTCCGTGCCACTGGACGAGGCCGTGGCGATTGTCTTGGTCACTCATGCTGCGCGATATGGGGTGCGCAGCAAAGCGGTCAAGGCGCGCCTAGCGGCCCGGACCCTGCTGGCCGCCGAGACCCGGCTGGCCGACCGTACCGATGTTGCCGAACAGGTCTTCGAGGAAGCCACGCTCACGGCCCAGCGTCGGCGTCTTGTCGCCATCGGGCGTGAGGTAGACCACCTCGTCCATGCCCGAACGGTCCGCAGCGATCACGCTGCCATCGGGGCCGAACTTTACGGCCAGCACCTGGTGCTGCTGGATGCGCGGACGGACGAAGGGTTTGCGCCCCGTGGTCGAGGACACGTAATACCAGGTCGGTTCGCCGAACTGGCTGGTGAAGGTCGGACGGCCCAGCGTCATTTCGACGCTGCGCTGGTTGTCGATGCCCGGCTGGACGGAATTCAGCAGCGTCGAATCGACGACATAGCCGCGGGTTTCGCGGATCGAGGAGCAGGCGCCAAGGCTGAGGCCGGCGGCAACGAGCGCCGTTGTGGCAAGGATTTTGGTGACCCTCATGGGAACTGCTTCGAACTCCGTAATTCCTGGCGCGCTTGGCCTTGTGGCCGCTGCGCCCTATATGCGCGAGCGATGCCCTAAACCGCCGCGCTCCAGCTTGCAACGTGGCAGTTGCGAAGCGGTGGGGATGGCGGCTTGAATTGCCGCTGAACAAGCTAACAGGAACCCATTCTCCCATGTCTTTCTTCGCCCGCCTATTCGGAACCCAGACCGACCCGCGCGAACAGTGGCGCCCCTTGTGGCACAGCATCGTCGAACAGGCGCGCGAGCCCGACTGGTACCGGATGTGCGGCGTGGCCGACACGGTCGAAGGGCGCTTCGACATGGTCACGCTGGTGCTCAGCCTCGTCCTCTTGCGGATGGAGCGCGACGAAGAACTCGCCCCGCACACCGCGCTGGTGACCGAACTGTTCGTGGAGGACATGGAAGGCCAGCTGCGCGAGGCGGGCATCGGCGATCCCACTGTCGGCAAGAAGATCGGCAAGCTGATGAGCAGCATGGGCGGCCGGCTGGGCAGCTATCGCAAGGCCCTGGCCGAAGAAGACCGCGCCGCGCTGGCCGAGGCGCTGAAACGCAATGTCACCATGGCGCAGGAAGACGAAGCCCACGCGCTGGCCGAACGGATGATTCGCCTGCACAAGCGGCTGGAGCGGACCGAGAGCGATGCGCTGCGCCGCGGGGAGATCGCCGCATGAGCGACCACAACGAACTCGTCCGCCTGATCAAGCCCCGCGCCCTTCCGGCCGGCGTGCTGGAAATCGAGGCTACTGCCGACGAACGCGCCGCCTTGTCCCAACGCTTCGGTGTAACCGCAATCTCCGCGCTGACCGCCACGGCCGCTTTCGGGGAGAAGGACGGCGCCGTGCTCGTCGACGGGACCTTGCGGGCCACGATCGAGCAGCCCTGCGCCGTCACGCGCGATCCGCTGGCTTATGAGTTGGAAGAGGCCTTCTCGCTCCGCTTCGTGCCGCCCCGCGATCGGGGTGACCACGCGGACGACGAGGAATTCGAGCTGACCGCAGAGGATCTCGACGAGATCGAATACGAGGGCGATGCCTTCGATCTTGGCGAAGCGATCGCTCAGGAACTGGGCCTCGCCATCGATCCCTATCGCGAAGGCCCCGGCGCCGACGCCGCGCGCGACGAAGTCGGCATTGAAAGCGACGAAGAGCGCAAAGCCAGCGGCCCGCTCGCCGAAGCCCTGTCGGCGCTGAAGAAAGACTGACCGCGAATAAAAAGAAGCCGGAGCCGGGGTGTGCGCCCCGTGCTCCGGCTGGACGAAATCGGTTAGGGAAGAATTCGAAGGTTTCCTTCGAAGGGGGCAGACTTCGCCCACCCGATATCGCCCTTAGGCAGTCCGCAGGAATTCGGATCCAAACCCCGCGGCCTTCGACACGGTGATACCGGGGTCCGGGCCGAAACCCGGGCCCCGGCTGGACAACCTCAGAAGAGGAAGGTTTCGAAGAGTCCGTCTTCGAAGGGGGCGAACTTCGCACTCCCGAGATCGTCCTTGTTGAAATCCGCAGGACCCTGTCCGAACGGGTTGGCATGGGCCCAACCGCTCGAATCTGCCATCGGGCTACGGTTCGCTTCGATGAAGGCGGTGAGCGCCTGGAACACGTCCGAAGACCGTGCGCCGGCTTCCCAGTCGCCGCGCATTTCGGCGATGAGTTCGCGGAAGGCTCCGAGCTGGACGCCATCGGCGAAGGTCACTTCATCCTGCGGACGAAGATCGCCGATCACCTGGTCGAACCCTTGCGTGGCATCGAACTTGATGCGGTGCGGTGAGGTCAGCTGGGTGATGTTGACAAGGTCGTTGCCCGCGCCGCCGTTGATCGTGATCGTGTTCAGATCGAGGCTGGTCGGAGTAAAGTCGCCAACTACGTTCACGGTCGCACCGCTGGCAGTCACCCCGCCGTTGGCCGTCCCACCCGAAGCGACATCGATCGAGTCGATCACGATTTCCTCGATATTGTCGAGTTCGGCGATGATCGAGGCGTTGTCGGTGCCGTTCAGCGTCACCACGATCTCCGTGTTGCTTTTGAGACCGGTAATACCAAGAGCCAAAGCCTCGGCCCGCGTGATAATGGTATATTCCTCACCGGCCCCGGCGGTTAGCTGCCAGGTATCGATGCCCACACCGCCATTCACAAAGTCGCGCCCATCTGTGAGACCGACTTGAAGAATTAGATCGTCCCCTTCATGGCCGAATATCGTGTCGTTACCGGCACCGCCTGAGAAGGTATCATTGCCTCGATACCCTCCGAGCTTGTCATCACCATCCATGCCCGAAAGGGTATTGTTGGCGTTGTTGCCCCAAATTGACTGAGAAAACTCATTCCCAGTCAAGTTAATCGCGGTTGTGGCCTTCGTAACCAAAACCTCGACTTCAGCGCCGGCAGTCAGTTCATAGCTACTAAGTGTTACCACATGGTCGCGCCCTTCGCCGAGCGCTTCTACAACCACATCGGATTCGGAGTTAACATAGAAATAGTCGTCTCCCATTCCGCCGTGCATCACGTCGTCATCATAGCCTCCGAATAGGTGGTCATTACCCTGGCCGCCGAACAGCGTGTCATTGCCGTGCCGACCAAAAATAATGTCGTCGCCTTCCTCGCCGGATACGACATTTGATCCGCTATTCGCTTTGATCTCGTTACCGAATTCGTTGCCGGTCAAGTCTATGTCAGCCGCGCCCCGCGCAAAAAGCACTTCGATCTCGGAACCGGCAGAAAGCGTGTAACTTACCAGTGTTCCGACAAGGTCTCGATCACCCTCGCCAATACCCTCGAGTGCTATATCGTCCCCGTTGTCTAAATAGTAAGTATCATTACCCAATCCTCCAGAAATGACGTCGACCCCAGCACCCCCATATAAGATGTCGTCGCCTTCACCGCCAAACATTGTGTCATTACCTTCCCGGCCAAACATAGTATCATTACCACCCTCCCCAGAAAGAATATTGGCACCAATATTACCTCTTACTTCATTGCCGAACTCGTTCCCCGTCAAAGTGATTCCGCTAGTCCCCCGCGCGAACAGGACTTCAATTTCCGAACCGACTTCAAGTGCATGGTCTACGAGCGTTCCGACAACATCGCGGTCTCCCTCCCCCACGGCTTCGAAGGCGACGTCAGCAGAATCATCGAAATAATAGCGATCATTGCCGAGCCCCCCACTGATAATGTCGGCCCCCGGTCCACCGTACAGTATGTCATCGCCTTCCCCGCCCTCGACCACATCGTCTCCAGCCAAGCCATACAGAACGTCGTTTCCTTCGTTTCCGTCAAGAGAATTAGAACCAGCATTTCCGCGCACGACATTGGCAAACTCATTACCGTCGAGATCGATGTCGTCGGTGCCGACGGCGAAAAGATTTTCGACTTCGGCTCCGTTGGTAAGCGCCCAGGTTACCGACGAGCCAACGCGATCATTCGTACCTTGCCCGATGCCTTCAATCACGACATCGTCCGCATTGTCGACAAGATGCAGGTCGTTGCCGAACCCGCCGTCGGTGGTGTCAACGCCGAGGCCACCATCGAGGACATCGTCTCCGGCGCCTCCGGTCAGCTGGTCCCTTCCAGCATTGCCTGACATAGACTCGCCGATGGCGCTGCCGTGTGCGATGTCATCACCCCCGGTTCCGATGAAGTCGGTGGCAACACCATCGCCCTCCCAATTCACACCCACCGGCTGGGTCATCGCCGAATAGAGCGTGTTGATGAAGCCAAGCCCGTCTTCATAGATGAAGGCCGCCCGCAGGAAGAGCCCGGCCTGGGCACCGAATTCGGTACCGGCAAGGTCTTCCGGCGTGAAGTCGGGGCCGACGGCTCCCGGCACATCCTGCCAATCGACGGCGTTGCTCGAAACCTGCCACTGAATGGTGGAAGAAACGATGCCGTTGATGTCGGAAATGCCGGACACATCGGCGCTCACTACTTGGCCTTCGGTTGGCGAATTGTCGCTCAGGATCGCCGCACCCGCCGCGTTCGGATTGAGCGAGGCCACGCTGACCGTCTGGTCCGCAAACTGCAGGAACTCGATGTTGTGCAGTGTGTCCATACCATCCGAGAAGCGCGCTCGACCGGTGAACGGATCGTCCACGCCTGCCGTCGGAGTGATATGGGTGACCATGATCCCCTGGCCGTCCGGCGCAGCGGTGATCTGGTAATTTGCGAAATTGTCGTAGTAATACGCCGTATCGATGTCGCCAGCGAGGCCAACGTCCACGATTTCACGGACGATATGCATCTGCAAGGGCGAAACCGTGCCATCGAGCAGGTGAGCCGAAAGCGCCTTGGTCACGCCGTCGATCGTCACCTGGTTCTTCAGGCTGGTGGTCGTCGCGATCTCGTTGACGCCCGCCTCGTCCATGATGCTGATGCGGACGTTGAGGCGAAGGTCGCCGTCGATGTAGTCGTTGCCACCACGACCGTCGAAGAAGTCGCTGCCGGCGCCGCCGAACATAATGTTGCCGCCATCGAAGACGATCTCGTCATCGGGAGCATCGCCGCGCGGTGCCAGCCCGAGCGCCTCGCGGAGACCCGCGATGCGATCGACACCGGCCTGGGTCAGCTCATCGTTGATCATGTCCAGCCCGGCTTCGCCGCCCGTGCCACGATCATCGCCGCGGAGGACATCGTCGTGGCGCGAACCCGACAGCGCTTCCGTACGATCGAAGCGGTTGCGCAGGATATTCTGCTGTTCGTTGACGAAGATGCCAACGCTCATGTCCGCGTCTCCCGCAACGGGGGAACCCTGGTAGCTGGCCCAGTCGAAGCCGAACATGCCTTCGTTGCGCATCACGCTGATGCCCTGGACCATGATGTCGTCACCGGATTCGGCGTCGAAGTCATGCTCGTTGTCGCCGGCGAACATCACGTCGTGGCCAATGATCGTCGAGTTGAAGAAGAGCTCGGAGTTGTCGCCAGCCGTGACGTCGAAACCGCCACCGCCTTCGATCCAGTCGTCGCCCTCGTTGCCGAGCAGGAAGTCGGCATCGTCGCCGCCGAGGATGAAGTCGTCACCCTCGCCGCCGAAGACCTCGGTCGTGTCAACGCCGACGATAAAGGCATCCTTGCCATCGCCGCCCATCAGGACGTCAATGCCGTTCGAGTTGGCGATCACGTCATCGCCTTCCTCGCCCTTGATGAAGTCGCCGCTGTCGCCGCTGTCGGTGATGATGTCGTTGCCGGCACCGCCGACGATCAGGTCGACGCCCGCGCCGCCTTCGATCCGATCGTTGCCGTTGCCGCCCCAGATCCCGTCATCACCGCCGCCGGAGATAATCGTGTCATCGCCAGCGGTGCCGTTAATGGTGATGTGATCCGCACCGATATACTTGATGTAATTCACCTCGACTTCGGGCGTCGCCAGATCGTCGCGCTGGACAAGTGTCTGACCAAGCGCGTTGAGGATCGGGTCGTCATGCTGCGGATCGGCGCCGATCTGCTTCGTGGGATCGACATGCAGCACATGGGTTGCCAGCGTGAAGGCGTCGACATGCCCATGGAAATTGAGGATGTCGTCCGCCGTGCCACGGATGCCGTCCGGACCGGGATCGGTCAGGTCGGTGTTGGCCTGGATAAGCTTGGAGAAGGCGTTGTTCTCAAGCTCATTCAGCAGGTTGAGACCCTGGGTACGCGACAGGTAGTAGAACCGGTCGTTGTCCTGCAGGATTTCCATCTGCGCTTCGAACACGGCGTTGAAGGTCGAGCCGAGGAAACCGCCGAAGACCATCGGCGCTTCGGCAAGGCCGCCGACCCACATATCGATGTCATTGACGCCGGTATCAGCGGCAGGACCATTGAGGAAGGCAAGGCGGGCAGCGGTCTGCTCCGCCGTTTCCCCGGGCATGCCGAGCACCAGGTCTGTCGCAGCGGTGCGGCGCGCCTCCACATTGTCGCCCGCATCGATGATCGACTGGTGCGTGCCATAGGCCGCGATGAAGTTCACCACCGAGAGCGGGTTCTTCAGGTTCTCGGCAAACTCGGCCCAGCTCGCATAAGGCGTGAGGAAGGTGGAGCCGGTCGCTTCGAAGAGTTCTGCGCGCGCCTCGTTCAGGGTCGGCATGCCGGTGTCGCGGCCACGGGCGATGTTGATCGCCGCAAGGTCCAGCGGGAGGCCGAGAAGGTTGTTGCGCAGGGCATCGGTGATGAATTCATCGATGTGGTTGCCCGGCTCCAGGCTCAGCCCGCGGAAGATTGCGCCAGCCGCCTGGTCGGCCGAGATGCCGCCATCAAGGTCGAAAGCCACCGGATTGAGGAAGGCCTCGATCAGGCCCATATTGTTCCCCCAGGCTTCCATGTCGGTCACCGGGACCTCGTTGCCGAGCTCGTCGTAGAAAACGGGCTCGCCGAGATCGTTGAGGAACATGCGGTTCACGTCCTCGGTCAGCATGGAGTGACCGAAGCGATAGACGACGTGGGCGAACTCGGCGAAAATGGCCGGGTTGATATCGGTCGTCGTGTTGAACACGAAGGGATCGATATTCGGCTGCAGCCGGCGCCCGAACTCTTCGAAGACGAGGTGCTGGTACTGCATCTCGGTCGCGAATTTGGCGACCTGGAACAGGCGTTCGCCATCCCAGTCGAGCGTCGCGCCGTAAGCCACGATCTGCGCATCGGAGAGAGCCGCCAAGCCATCGACTTCCGGCTGGGTCAGGTCGACATCCAGCCATTCGTTGATGAAGGTGAGATCACCCGACTTCAGGATTTCCAGCTTGTTCGCCTCGACCTGGCGATTGTGTTCGGAGTGGAACACGTGGTGGACCGCAGTGAGCGCGATATTCTCGTTCCCGCGACCGTCGCCGGTGATGAAGTGGCGGTCGAGCAACTCGTTGTCGTACTCGAGATTTTCGCCGCGAGTGCCGACGGCCACCGCATTGCCGGTGTCGAGATCGGCGTCGGCGGCAAGGTTGCCTGCGTTGAACACCGGCGCAGCGTTGTGCGCAATGTCATCGAGGAAGGCATGAGCCGTCCGCACCGGGATGACGGCCATTCCCTCAGGGACACCCTCCGGCGGGATTTCACCCGCCATCCCGGTCAGGAGGTGCACGGGATTAGCTGGAGAGCCGCTGACGACCACGTCGTCTGCGGTGTTGGGAATGCCATCAGCCCCGATGCCGACGACTACCTGGGGAAAGCCGTTTTCATCAGGAATGAAGTTACCGTAAGGATCCGAACGGATCAGCGGGATCGAAAGGACGTCCGCGTCGCTCAGCACGATGCCGAGCACGTCGAGGGCCTGCGCCTTGACATCGGCCCAGGTTGCCAGACCGCCATTGGCGCCTTCGAGCAGGTGGCCGGTCGCCTCGGGGCGGCCGTTGACCATCTCGTATTCGCGCATGAAGATCTGCTTGGATGCGTGCGAACCATAGGTCTGGTTCTGGTCGACGAACGGGGTCGTCGTGTTGATCGTCTCGCCGTTCTCGTCGACCTGGGCGCGGGTCATCACCATGAAATTGGTGCGGCCGTCATCGGCGGTGAAGGGAATGCCATCGGCGCCGGCGTCGAACAGGGGGTCGTCCGGCTGGAGCGGGACGTAGACCGTGCCGTTGTCGCCCTTCGGGATCAGGTCGAGACCGTGATCGAAGAACTGGCCGAAATAGGTCATCCAGGCGTTGAAGGGCGCGGACAGTCCCTCGTCGGGTGCGGTGTTGGGGATCATCAGACTGTCGCCCTGAAGGCTCAGCCCATAAGTCCCGGCCAGCGCGACGAAATCGTCATACGTCATCAGCCCGCCTTCATAGTCGGTCCACGCGGCGTTGATCGCCGAAACGGCGGCCATTGCATCGCCTTCGTAACCCGTCTGGGTCAGCGCGGCGGAAATCGCAGCGGGGTTGCCGGCCGTCTGGTCGAGTATGAGGTTGGAGATGATGCGCGGATCGGCGTCGGCCACATCGCCGGCTGCGCCGTAATTGGTGTTGGTGACCGAGAAGGTCGGACCGAAGGACATGACATCGCCGTCCTGGTCGTCGCGATAGTTCGGTGCGAACATGCGCGGCAGGACCTCGTCCGAAGCGCCCCAGCGCTCGCGGCCTTCGACCAAGTTGTTGTAGCTGCCGTCTACCGTGCGCAGACCATAGGGCAGGTGGTAATTGCCCAGGATGTCGACGAGATTTTCGCCCGCGGCGTGTCGTTCGGCGATCTTGATCTGCTGGAGAATGAACTCGAGGTCATGAAGATTGAGTTTTACGGCCATTGTACTGCCCCTTCCACAAATGGGCAGCGGAAGGCGCGCACAATCGCTCACACAATTACTTGTGTTTCTCGAATATTGTGATTTCCCTCCGCGCCCCGCTCTGCACGTTCTTTTCGACTCGTGCGTTAGTGGTACCAGTAATCCTACGAAGAGGGAGATTCGTCTATTACACTGACGGACTAAATGAAATCTTATTGATTATAGATAGCTCGCGGGATTCTAAGACGAGTTCATTATACCCAAGGGTATAGACCGTATGATTTTGATGTGGGGCAAAGAAAAATGCCGCAGCACGTTATGTGCTACGGCATCGGAACTCCCGTCCGGAGTATCGGGACCGGCTACGCCCTAAGCCAAGACAAGACTAGGCCGTGGCAGGGCTGAGCAGTTCGGGAAACGGCAGTTTGAGCGCGCTGTCGGCGGCGCGGTCCTGCTGCGCCTGCTGAAGGGCCCGCACGGCGGCGACACGGTTGTGCACGCCGAGCGCGCGATAGGCCGCGTTGACATGCACCTTCACCGTGCCTTCGCAGATGCCCAGCTCGCGAGCGATTTCCTTGTTCGACTTGCCCGTGGCCATCACGGCAAGGACCTTGCGCTGGCGGCGCGTCAGCTTGCCGACCGACTGCGTGCGCGTGGCTGCGCTCGCCTGTTCGGTTGTGAGCCTGCATAGGTAGGGCCGTCCTTGGCCGATGACCTGGACAGCTTCCGCGATCTCTTCAGCCGACCGAGACTTCGCCAGGCAGCCCATGACCCCCGAGGCAAGATACTCGAGCGCGATATCGCGGGTCGCGTTGTCGACCAGCACGCACAGCCGCGTGTCCGGATAGCGCCGCAGGAGATCGGCAATGCCTTCGGGCCCTTCCAGCCCGGCCAGGTGGACATCGAGCACAATGACCGTCGAACGGCCTGCCGGCATGAGCCCCACGAGTTCGATAAGATTGGCGACTTCGCTTATTTCAGCGGCTTCGCCCGAATGTTCGAGAAGTGTCTTGAGTCCGATCCGGCTCAAGGCATCGCTATCGGCGATTACGATCGATTGAACTGTCATTACCCGCCCCATTGATTACTGCACGGAAGCGACCCGGGCGATTATCAGTGCGACGCAGTCATGTTTCGGGCTTTCCCTGTCCCGCCAACCAATTTAGACGTTACTAAATTAGTACTATATAATTCTTTTCACTACGTTTTATGTATTACCAGAGTTACCTCTTTCGGGCAACGTCTCTGGTTACACATAATGCAACGAAACGTTGCCCCTGTCGAACCCATGCGCACTTTTCTCGGAATAACAGGATCTTAGGGTACCTACTTAGGTGTTTTGCCGTTACCGACGGCCTATAACGAAAGAGGCGGGACCCACCGGCCCCGCCTAATGTTCGTTCAATTTGACGCGCTTTTTCAAGCGATTCGCGCGGCTCCGAGCCGAGTCGTCTTAGCCGATATCGCCCCCGCACGTGCCCCTCAGATACCGCCGTTTGACAGCTGCGAAGTCCACTTGCTGCCTCTCTGCCTGCGAAAGATCCTGCACGAGCGACACCAGCGCGTCCGCACCCATATCGTGATAGCCATAGGCCGCCACGAACGTATCGCGCCCGAGCAGGTAGATCATCGAGCTATGGTTGATGCTCAGGCCCTGCTCTCCGCGATGAGGAACCGTGTGCTCGCGCAGCACGTGATAGGCCATCGTGGCCTGGGCCAGTTGCGCGCGATTGCCGCTCAGCACATCGAGCTGGCCAGCGTGCCGTTCGTAGAGGTCGGACTGGGCCATACGCATCGGCCAGTTGTAAGCGTGCCGGTGGTCCTTTGCTGCCAGCCGGAGCGGCTGCGGCGGGGCAATCGGATGGACCTCGATATCGACGAAGGCCGCGCGTGCGGCAATGCCCGCCTCGCGCAGCTCGCGCGCGGCCCGGGCCATCATCGGCGCGGCCTCGCGGCACGAACCCTTACAGCGCGCGTAGCCGAAATAGAGCATCGTCCAGCGGCCGAGGAAATAGGACTGGTCGACCGGCCGGCCGCGCCAGTCGGCGAAGTCGAACCAGCCGCCCATTTCGTCGGGCGCGGGCTGTTCGTCGCCGAAAACGGAGACCGCCTGGGCGAGCTTCCGGCGCTGGTCTTCGGGAACCACGTAGGATTCCGAAATGCGGATTGCCGAGCGTCTCATACTACCCTGATCCTTCCTTTCATCCGGCCCTTGCCGTTGTTGTGGATCTTGCCGGTGATCCAGTCACGGAATTGAAAATACACTGGGAAATATCCGGTCTTCTTCGCTTCGATGATGAAATCGTAGCGTTGCGCCGTTGCCATCTCGAGCGGGCGGTAGGCAGGCAGCATCTGTGTGGATGGGCACCAAGGATAGCGCCCCCAGGCATGTCCATCGGCAGCGACGATTTCTACGTCATGTGAAAACTGAATACGCAGTAGCGAATAGCTGGCGTTAAGGAGGCGAATAAGAACCCGTTCTCCCTGCTGCGCCACGATCTCCGTCTTTCGGCTGTAGTGTGCCTGCTCGCCCCACATGCCCGATAACATGAAATATTCCGGTCGGTAGATGTTGAGGCCGGCATCGATGCCGCACAACCCCGCGTCGTGCGCATCGATCAGATGCCAGCGCGGATCCACGGAATGCGCCGCCCAGATTTTCTCACTATCGTAACCGGGACCACCGGAGAAAAGTCGTTTGTCATGTTCGTCGTGATCTTCAGGGTAAACAATAAGCGGGCCCCACATGCCCAGTTCGAAGTGCAACGCGGTGTTTCGGTGACAATGATAGAAGAAAGTGCCAGGGCGTGAAGGCCTCCACTGATATGTGTAACCATCTCCCACCTCGAAGGACACATGACCGACGCCATCGTTTGCCGTCGAAGGCTCTATGCCATGATGATGGATCGTATGGGGACCAGTGGCCGTTGTCAGATGTGTGTGAACAACGTGGTTCTCCTTCACAAGCATTGCTGGCGCTGGATGCACCAGCGTCTGGAACGGCTTATTGGGATCGGTATCGCGGAAGGTCCAGAACCTTATTTTACGGCCATCGGGTGCTCGCTTGTCGACCTTTTTTGCACCGACGCGCCAGATCTCGATATCCGGATTCACCCTGTCGGGCGTCGCAGGATCGGCCTTGAAGACATTACAACCGAAGGTCGCGTAATCGACTTCGTTGCCTATCGCTGTGTCTGACCAGTCAACCATTGTTTGCTCCCGTCGGATCGCTGCTCAAAGCGCTCCGGTCATTTCCCAGTGAGTGACGGCACCCTGCGGATAATTTCCCCCACCAGCCGACTGTGATAGTTCGAAGTGGCAGTGCATCACATATTTGAGAGGGAAGGGCTCATCGCGCGGCGGCCAGACGGCGGCGTCGGGTGGCCGTTCGAAAGGCAGCAACATGTCGATGCGCTGCATCGGCCGCAGCAGCCAAGTATCAAGTTCGTAAATATTCTCACTAATGTATCGCCGGCCCTTGTAATCGGTTTCGCAGATCTCAAAGCAGTGGTTGCCGTGAATGTGAACGGCATGATTTGCGAGGCCCGCGTTGAGACATCGCAACAGACATGGTTCACCTTGACGCCCCGAAGGCATGATACGTCCAGCGGGCCCCTCATGCGGCTTATCCTCTGAATCGTGATGCGCGGTATCGAATCCCGAAAGACCATTGATCGTGAAGTAGCGCGGAGTGAATTTGTTGCGGATTGCTTTCGAATCGATGCTCTCTCCAGCGGCGAAACTCGCGTTGAGCGATGGGTCGATTTGAGAGAATAGCCAGACTTTGTCGCGCGTTTCGTCGCCAGCGATCCAGCCTGATCCCGGAAACCGCGGGTGATTACCGAATGCTTCGAAGAGCATTTGCAACTGGGGGTTGTGCTCCTTTTGGGAATAAGGTGTTTGCGCGCCACCTACCGTGCGCCCTTTATTTGCCGGCTCCACGACAAACACGCCGTGCAGCCCCATTAATCGGTGCAATGGCCCCTTTGTACCGTCGAGGTACATATAGGTACCCGCGGCTGGGGCTATAAACGTCCTCGATGCTGTTTCACCGGGTGGGATCGGAGGTATCCAGGTTCCCGATGCGGCGTGGATAACGAAACCGTGCGGGCGGTGATCATTATTAGTCACCGTAATGGTGATTTTCTCACCCTCCTCTACTCGCAATTCTGGTGACGCGTTATCGAAGCCGCGGAAAAACTGAAGCGTGTAGACCACAGAGCCGTCAATCAGCTCCATGTTCGCTTCTTCAATCGTCAGCACGAAATCGGTCTCCGTGATGGTATTGTTCGCTCTGCTTGGTATCGGAGAAAGACCGACCGCCGCCACTGCCCCGCCTGCGGCTCCGACTTTCAGGAAACTACGTCTTTGCATTGTACCCACCCATGCTTGGCGGGTCGGGGGAATCGATGCGCTGCCCTCTGACGGGGTTCGCAGACATCGCTCCGGCACTACCGCCTGGTCGTCCTGCGGGGTGTTGCTATCTACGGCGATCCTGTTTTGCCCCGGGCTCCGCTTGGGGAAGCCCTATCCGTTGCAAATACCTTAACCGACTGGGCCTTCGCAATTCGCCAGACGGCTTAGTGCCGCAGGCCTATGCCTAAGTGTATAGAACCCTGCGCGCCTACACCGTTAGCACGGTTTCCACCCGCCGCCGGCCGCCGCTGCGCCCCAGGTGGACGACGATATCGACCGAGCGCCGGACATACTGGACGATGTCTTCCCAGCTCATGCGCGGGCCCGTCTGGAGGACCAGCAGCGCCATCTGGTCGATTGCGCGTTCGGGCGAATCCGCATGGATGGTGCAGAGCGATCCGGGGTGCCCCGTGTTCGCCGCGCGCAGGAAGGTTATCGCCTCGCTGCCGCGTACCTCGCCAAGGATGATGCGGTCCGGGCGCATCCGGAGCGAGGCGACCAGCAAGTCCTCCGGCGAAACCTCCGCTTCGCCCATCGATCCGCGCGCCGCTACAAGCCCGACCGCGTTGGCATGGGCAAGGCGCAGCTCGGGCGTGTCCTCGATCAGCACCAGCCGCTCCTCTTCCGGGATTTCGGCAAGGAGCGCGTTGAGCATGGTCGTCTTGCCAGTCGAGGCCCCGCCGCACACCAGTACCGTCCGCCGCTGGAGCACGGCGGCGCGCAGCATATGCTCGACATCCTCGTAATCGGCCGGGTCGAACGGAGGGCGGGTCGCCTCCTCGCCATCCACGACCTTCACCTCGTCGAGCGATCCGAGGCGGCCCATATCGGCGAGCGAGAGGTCGGCGTTCACATGCTTGCGGATGGCGAGCGCGATGTCGCCGCGGGTAGCGGGAGGCAGGATGATCTGGATGCGCGAGCCGTCTGGCAGGTTGGCGGCGAGCAGCGGATGCTCGCGGCTGATCCCTTGCGCCGAGTGCGCCGCCACCTGCCGCGCAAGCCGCGACAAGACGCGGTCGGTCAGCCCCGGCGCGTCATGCCGGGCAATCGCGCCGCCAAGGCTTTCGGTCCAGATTTCGCCGGGACGGTTGACGTAAATGTCGGTCACATCGCCCTGCGACAGAAAGGGACCGAGCGGGGCGAGAAAGGTGTCGAGATAGACCTGCTGCGTCACGGGCGCGCCCTCAGCGGAACCGGGCCGAGAAATCGAGATCATGCGCAACGAAGACCGACACGCTGGTGCCGTGCTTGACCTTGAGCGTGGGCTGGATGTCCTGCCCCGTCGTGCCGGTAATCTGCGCCGAGTTGGGCAGGTTCACGATCACCGTATCGCCGCCAACCTGCCGCCCGGCCACCTGGACGCCGACATCGAGGATCGAGCGCATCAGCGCATCGCCGAAGCGTGCGAAGAAGTGCGAGTTGACCTTGCCCTTCACCCCTGCGCGCCCCAGCGGATCGGCAGACGGCGAGTCCAGTTCCATGATCACCCCTTCCGGCAGCATCAGCCGCGTCCACTGGACGAGCGCGCGCTTCTGGCCCCGCGCCACGCCGGCCTCGTAATTGCCGATCAGGCGGCTGCCCTTCGGGATGAGGACGCGCGATCCGTCGAAGCTGCTGACATCGCGCGAGACGATTGCGCGCACCGCTCCGGGCCGCGTGGAATCGAGCGCGGATTCGAGCACGGCGTGAATGACCGTTCCCTTGGGAATGGTCATGGAGGGATTGTCGAAGCGCACGAGGTATTTGCGCTCGGTCTCGGTCGGCTCGGCCATGGACGGCGCTTCCGCAGGTGCCAGCGGAGGCCGCTGGGCCACGCGCGTTACCGGGCGGGTCACCTCGCGCAGCGAGGGCGGCGGCGGTTCCTCGACATAGATCTCGTCTGGAGGCGAGAGCGGCTGCGGCTCGCGGGCCGCGGGTCGTGGCTGGGGGCGCGGCTCGGCGCGCGGCAGGGTGAAGACTGGCATCGGCGGTTCGTCGCTTTCATCGGGCATGATCAGGCCGAAATCGGGACGCAGCGCGCGATCGCTGGGGATTATCAGTTCGGGCGGCGAGGAAATCTGTCCCGCACCGGCCTCGGTCGGCACCATGACGTCGGGACTTGCGAGCGAACTTCGCCGCGCCTCGAGCGCGTAGAAAAGGAGCGCGCCGACCACCGCCATCACTCCTGCAAAGGCCCACACGCCGGTGCTTCCGGCGCGTCCTGCAACCAGCGGCAGGGCCCTGCCCTTCTCCTCGGTCATCGCCGCCCTCCCTCGCGCCGGCGCTGCGCCCGCGCCTTTTCCTTGTCGATGCGGAAGACGAGCTCGGCGTAGACGCGGTCGATGGTGTAGATCCCGCCGCGCATATAGCCTTCGACCATCTCTTCCTCGCCCGAGGGGCCGATGGCAAAGACGGCGGGCATGGCCTGTTTCTCGCCCCAGGTGAGATAGGTCTTCGTGCCATCGTCCGAAATTGCAGCGGGCTGCACCGCGCGATCGCCGCGCAGGCGGTACTGGCCGGTGTCGGGCGGGACTTCCTGTGGTTGCGCACCACCGGCGACGACAGGCAATTCCGCTGCACCGACCTGCACCACCAGCGGTGCCTCGCCCGCCTGCACGGGAACGAGATCGAATTCGTAAACCCCGCCCAGCGTTTCGACGGTCATCCGGGCAAACCCGATCTCGCTTTCAGGCACCAGCACGAGGCTGTCTCCCGACATGGAAACTCCGGGCCGGTAGATAGCGGGATCGCTGACCGTCACGTCGATGATCTGCTCGCCCTGCGGAAAGAGGATCGTCTGCGGCGTGCGCAGCGCCGTGTGCAGTGTCAGCCGCGCATCGCCGGAAACGGGAAGCATCGCCACGCGCGCATCCTCCTGCGCCAGCGCGCTTCCTGGCAAGGACGCGGCGCACAGGGCGAGCAGGAGCGCGAGAAATCTCACGGCGTTTCCTCCGTCTCGACCTCTGCTTCATCCGCATCGCCCGGGCGCGGGATCACGATGGCCGGCCTATCTGCCGCGGGGGAATAGGCTGGCGCAGAAGCGGGCGTATCGCCCAGATATTCGGCATCGCGGCGGTAGCGCATGACCTGGAAGCCGAGCGGATTGACCAGCCGGTCCTCGGCCGTCATCGCCTCGCCCGAGAAGCGGTAGCGCACGACCGATGCCCAGGATTGCGGCGCCTGCCGCTGGCCGCCCGGATCGGTGCGGTAGGTCGCATAACGAACCAGCGCCGTATCCGCGTTGATCGAGGAGATCGAACGGATCTCCACCTCGATCCGCGCCTGCCGTGGCAGGGTAGCGAGCTTGCTCGACGGGTTGCTCGCCTGCGCTTCGGCGACATAGCGGGTGCGCGCCTCGCCGCCCGACCACAGCGCAACGCGGCGGTAATCTTCCTGGAGCGTATCGATATCGAAGCCTTCGCGCGCGATGACATATTGCGCGAGGAAAGAGCGCGCCATCGCCTGTCCCGGAGTGATCGATTCCCCTTCGATCGGGTCGAGAGCCTGGATGTAGCCGGTCTGGCGGTCGACCAGCAACGTGTAGGGCTGCACGGTTTTCAGCGGCAGCATCACGACGATGGCCACGGCTTCCAGCAGCGCAATCACGCCCAGCGCAGCCGCCACCATCCACGCGGTCTTGCGCGAGGACGCCAGCGCCTCGTCGCGATCGGCCGACCAGCTTTGCGCCTCGCGGTAATAGCCCTTCAGCGGGCTGTCGGTGTCCTCCTCCGCCTCGCTCATTTCCCGGACCTCGCTGAACTGGTTCATCGTGCCTCATCCCTGTTGGTGCGGGACCGCGACGACGACATTCCCGAGCTTCTGTGCGTGCTGCCGAGCGGCTGCGGCCGCTGGATGACCTGGGTGGCCTGCTGCGCCGGGGCGGCGCTGCGCTGACCGGGCGCCTGTTCCAGCAGGACCACGGATGGATCGCGCCCGAAGCGCTGGTCACGCTCGATCGTGCGTGCCACCGAGGCCGCCACGGCCGGACCGTGCAACAGTCGGTCCTCGCGCGTGCTGGTCGAGATGGTCTGGAAACTGCGCACCTCCCGCCTACCCTGCGGCGCTTCGGTAGGGCTGCGCGCAAACAGCCTGGCCGAAAGCGAGGAGTTGAAGGCGATCCAGGCCGCGAAGGCGATCGCGCCAAAGCACATCAGCGCAAAGGCCAGCGTCATCGTCAGCCCCTCGGTCGGAGCGGACAGGGTCGGCTGGTCGGCGGCGCGAAGCTGGATCACGCCCTGCAACCACGGCTCCATCAGCGCAAGCTGGACCGAAAGCAGCAGCGAGACGAGGATGGTTGCGAGGAAGACCGCCACCAGCCCTTTGGCCCAGCCGGTGAAGATCGAGCGCGTGAAGCCGAACAGCAGCAGGCCCGCCACCAGAGGGGCCAGCGCGAGCAATATGCCACCGGTCAGCCGCACCAGCGACAGCGGGCCGAGCGTGCCGGTGAGGAAGGCGCTTCGGGTAAAGCCAAGCTGGAACCAGTCGCCCTGCTGCACGCCGCGCCGCCCCGCGCCGCGCTCGTTCATCAGCGCAAGCCCCTCGTCGACATTCTGAAGCCGGCTGGCGAGGCTGCCGTCCGATCCGGGGAGCTGCGCCGAACCGCCCACGGTCTGGACGATTTCGGCAGGGCCGCTCACCACCACATCATAGGCGATGGCCTTGAACGCCGGCCAACTGGTTGCCAGCGTCAGGACGATCACCAGCCGGAGGGCGTGGCTCGCCAGATCGTGGCCGAAAATCGGATAGCCGAGCGCAATGCGCAGGCCGAACAGCGCAACGAAGATGACCAGCACGGCCGTCAGCGCCACCGAGAGGGTGGAGCCGGGCTCGGACAGCGCCATGTAGCCGAAGCTGCCGATCGACTGCGCTTGGCAATCGACGTGTTCGAGCGCGCTTTCGAGATAGCGTTCGCCGGTGCGGATGGCGTTGCAGGCCATAGTCAGACCCTCTCCATCAGCGGGGCCAGCCAGCCCTCGGGATCGGTGCCGGTTTCCTTGACCAGCTCGTCGAACACGCGGACCGTGCTTTCGCGACCCGACAGGATCGTGAGCATGTCCTTCTCGCCTTCGAGATTGAGGCGCGCGACCACGCTTTCGTTGCCGCGCTTGATCAGGAAGCAGTGCGACTGGTCGGGCAGCTTGCGGACCAGTTCGAGTTCGTGCGGGGTGAGGCCGAAGCCGTCGATGTAATCCTCTTCGCGGGCCTTGGGATTGACCATGAATATCTGCACCGCGGCCTGTTCGATGATGGCGCTGGCAATTTGGCTCTCCAGCGCATCGCGCGCGCTTTGGGTGGCGAAACCGACAATGCCGTTGCGCTTACGGACGGTCTTTTCCCAGTCCTTGATCCGGCGAACGAAGACCTCGTCGTCGAGCGCCTTCCAGCCTTCGTCGACCACGATGATCGTGGGCGATCCGTCGAGCCGTTCCTCCACCCGGTGGAAGAAATAGAGCAGGGCGGGCGTACGTTCGACCGGATCGTCCAGCAACGCGGTGATGTCGAAACCGATGGTCCGGGCGGCAAGATCGGTGCGGTCGATTTCATTGTCGAACAGCCAGGCCCGCTTGCCCTCGCCCCACCAGGGCTTCATCCGCGAATAGAGGTCTCCTGCCTTCGGCTTGGTCTGGCCGCGCAGCAATTCGACGAGGTTACGAAGGCGGCGATGCTCGTCGGCCTGTTCGAAATTCGTGTCCACCGCATCGCTGATAAGCTCGGCTTCCTCCGTGTTTGCGCCGCCTGCCAGAAGCGTCAGCCAGTCGACGAGGAACTGGCGGTTGGCCGGCGTGTCCTCGATCTGCAGCGGGTTGAGGTCGGAGGAGATGCCCGGACGCAGCCGGTCATACTGCCCGCCGATCGCGCGCACGAAGAGCTCCGCCCCGCGGTCCTTGTCGAAGAAGATGATCCGCGGATTGATCTTGCGCGCCTGCGCGAGAAGAAAGTTGAGCACCACGGTCTTGCCCGATCCCGACGGCCCGATGACGGTGAAATTGCCGAGGTCGTTCAGGTGGAAGCTGAAGAAATAGGGGCCCGCCGCCGTAGTCTCGAACAGCGTGATCGCATCGCCCCAGTGGTTGCCCTGCGCCTGCCCGACGGGGAAATTATGAAGGCTCGCCAGCCCTGCAAAATTGCGCGTCGAGACGAGACCCTTGCGGGGGATATATTTGAAGTTGCCGGGAAACTGCGCCCAGAAGGACGGCTCCAGCGCGATCTCCTCGCGCACGCCCACCACGCCCAGATCGGCGAGCGCGGCGATGATCTCGGCTACCTCGCGGTCGAGTTCTTCGAGGCTGTCGGCGTGGACGGCAATAGTGGCGTGGTGCTGCCCGAAGCCCGCGCGCCCGGCGGCGACATCGTCCTTCGCGTTGGTGAGGTCATCGCGCAGCGACAGCGCCTCGTCATCGGTGGAGCGCATCCGCCGCAGCACGTAGTTCATCTCGCGCAGAGCCTCGCCCCGCTCCACGAAAGCGAAGGATTGGGTGACGACCATCTCGAACGGCATGCGGTAAAGCTCGTCGAACATTCCCGGCATGGTCTGCGTCGGGTAATCCTTGATCGAGACGATGGCCCCGAAGCTGCGGTCCACCCCGCCCAGTTCGTCGCGCTCGAACGCGCGGTGGCCGAAGCTGACCCGGCGTGCGGGCAGGTAGTCATTCACCGGCCCGTGCGGCAGGGCGATGGGGCGCATCTCGGCGTTGTAGAGATAGGACAGGAATTCGAGCGGTTCGGAGCGATAGCCGCCCGGCGTGTCGTAGACGCTCAGCACATGCGGCGAATATTGCCCCAGCGCGGCGGTCAGCGCCTGTGTTGCGCTATGTAGCGAGCGCAATTCCCCGGCGCGCTGGGCTGCGCGATCGGCGGCGACTTGCCGCGTGAGAAACGTCCGCGCCCGGTCGAGCAGGCCGACGCGCCCCTGCATCGGGCGGCGCACGATGGTGAGGAACAGGTCGTTCACATACATCTTGCGCGCCGACAGCCGCTCGCGCCAGCGGCGGTCGAGCGTGCGGGAGAACTGGTCGGGAAACTCGCCTTCCATCACGTCTTCCGCCCGGCGGCGCAGGACATGATGGTAAATCGCGAATTGCGAGGAGCCGACCGCGCGCATCATCGCATCGCGCAGCTCCGCGCGGTAGTTCAGTTCGGCCGTGTCGGAGGTTTCGAAGAGGAAGCCGCCCAGCCGGATCGTCTGCATCAGCAGCCCGTCGCGCGTTTCCAGCGTCACATCGTCGACATGCGCGAGATAGGGCAGGTGCTCGCCGGCACCCTTCTCGCGCGCGGCGGCACGAGGATCGAGGGTCAGGCGCTCAGCAAGAGGCATCCGCTGTGGCCGGGCTTGGGACGATGAGCAGGGTCATCGTCCTTAGGCGCACGCGACCACACGCGCTGAAATTTGCCAATCGCGACGTCCGGTTTTCCGGTCTGTGTCGGATCGATGGAAGGGGTTGCTGCGGCCAAGTTACCCTCCCGCCGCAGAACGGATGCCGCCGACGATGGTCGCGGCACCGAAGAGGATGAAGCAGCCGAGGATGACTACCGCGCCGTGGCGCCAGTTGATCCGCCCGGTCAGCATGGCGAAGCCCACGGCAGCCACTGCGATGACGGCCGCAACCGTGGCCGCGGTGCCGAGCAGCGTGCCCTGGAGCCAGGACAACGCATCGACAATCACGCTCGAACCTTCGGGATCGGGCAGAGCCGCCGACGCCGAACTCGCCGTCAGCGCGGCAAATGCTGTCGCAACCGTTTTCCAGATCGAATGAGCCAAGGCCACCACCCCCGTGATATTTGGACCTTGCCGGAAGCTGCCACGATCTTTGCTTTTGAGTCAACGAATTTACAATAAATCAGCATATTCGCGGATTTCATTTACAAACTATCTATACATTTGGATATAGACCTAAGGCATTATATTGGATTGAGAATATCCATTACTTGATGCTTGTAGATATGGTGACTTATGGACGTGAAGGGGATTTTCCGTGAAACTTACCTACCCGGCATCACTCTAGTTAATCGCAGTCAATCGAATACTCTTACTTAACTTCTACTTGAACCTATGCTACGAGCCGAGCATGCGCAGCGCAGGAGGGGAGGGGACTCACGATGCCGGACCGGTTAAACCAAGATGCCGTTTTCGTGGCCCTCACACGGCCGCAGATGTTTGCGGGTGTGACCTTCACCTTCTTCGTGATCAACGCGATCCTCGCGGTCGAGCTGTTCCTGATCTTCCGCGCCTGGTGGGTGATCCTCATCGCGCTGGCCGTCCACGCGCTGGGCGTGCTCGCCTGCCTGCGCGAACCGCGGATCTTCGACCTGTGGCTGACCAAGGTCCGCACCTGCCCCCGGGTTAAGAACTATCGCCTTTGGCGGTGCAATTCCTACCGGCCCTGAGCTTCCCACCCATCGATAGCAAAAGGGCCGCAGCGTTCGTCACGCCGCGGCCCTGATGTGCTTGCGCCCTAAGGCTTAGAACGGGATGTCGTCGTCGAGATCGTCGTAGTTCGAGCCGCCGCCCGACTGGCCGCCGCCGGAGCCGCCTCCGCCCTGGTTCCAGCCGCCACCCGACTGGCCGCCTCCGCTGCCGCCGCCGTAATCGCCGCCGCGCGAGCCGCCACCACCGTAGCCGCCACCGCCGCCGCCCGAGCCGCCCTGCGGGCCGTCGAGCATGGTCAGCGTGCCGTTGAAGCCGCGCAGCACGACTTCGGTCGAATAGCGGTCGTTACCCTGCTGGTCCTGCCACTTGCGGGTCTGCAGCTGGCCTTCGACGAAAACCTTGCTGCCCTTGCGCAGGAAGCGTTCGACGACGTTGATCAGGCCTTCGGAAAAGATCGAGACGGTGTGCCATTCGGTCCGTTCCTGCCGTTCGCCGGTGTTGCGGTCCTTCCACTGCTCGCTGGTCGCGATGCGCAGGTTGGCGACCTTGCCGCCATTGGGGAAGCTGCGGATTTCCGGGTCTGCGCCCAGGTTTCCGATCAGCATGACTTTGTTGAGGCTACCGGCCATCGATTCGTCCTTTTCGAATGTGTTGCGGACGGACCTAACGGCCCTCGCGAGTCGGTTCTAGGGTTGCGGGCACCGTTTCCACCGGAGCGGACCTAAAGCCCGAGGCTTACCGCGATCCAGTACGTCGCCCCGGCCGCGATCCACGCCAGCGCGAAGAGATAGACCACCATGACGATGGGCCATTTCCATCCGTTCGTCTCGCGCCGGGCGACCGCGATGGTCGAGAGGCATTGCGGGGCGAAGACGAACCACGCGAGGAAGGCGAGCGCGGTGGGCAGGCTCCACAGGGCGGCGATCTTGGCGGTCACGCCTTGTGCCGCGAGATCCTCGTCCTCGGCATCCACGGCGTAAGTCGTGGCAAGGGCGGAGACGGCCACTTCGCGCGCGGCGATGGCGGGGACCAGCGCAAGGCTCATTTCGCGGTTGAAACCGACCGGTTCCAGCACCGGGTGGATGGTGTCGGCCACCGCACCGGCATAGCTCGCGTCGAGCTGGCTTTCGCCCGGCTCGGCCTTGGGGAAGGACAGCAGCACCCACAGCGCGATGGTCGCGACGAAGATGATCGTGCCCGCGCGGCGCAGGAAGACCCAGGCGCGCTGCCACAGGCCGATGGCGAGGTCCTTGATTCGTGGCAGCTGGTACCGCGGCAGTTCCATGATGAAGCCCGAAGCCGCGCCCTTGGTCACCGTGCGCCGCAGAACCAGCGCGACCACCATCGCGCCGACGATGCCCGCGACATAAAGCGCGAAGAGGACGAGGCCCTGCAGGCCCACGCCCGGCCCCACGCTCGTCTGCGGAATGACGGCGGCGATGATCACGGCATAGACCGGCAGGCGCGCCGAACAGGTCATAAGCGGGGCGATCAGGATCGTGGTCAGCCGGTCCTTGGGATCGGAGATGCTGCGCGTCGCCATGATGCCGGGAATGGCGCAGGCGAAGCTGGAGAGCAGCGGGATGAAGCTTTTGCCCGACAGGCCCACGCCCGCCATCAGCCGGTCCATCAGGAAGGCCGCGCGCGCCATGTAACCGCTCGCTTCCATCACGAGGATGAAGGCGAAGAGGATGACAATCTGCGGCAGGAAGACGACGACCGAACCGACACCGGCGAGCACGCCTTCGGTCAGGAAATCGCGGAAGAGGCCGGGCGCCATAGTCTCGGTGACGCCTTGCGAGATCACGCCCACCCCGCCTTCCAGCGCATCGGCAAACGGCGTCGCCCAGGCGAAGACCGCCTGGAAGATGACGAACAGTAAGCCAAACAGGATGACCGGGCCGAGCCACGGGTTGAGCAGGATCTTGTCGACCCCGTTCTCGATCGTGTGGCGGGTCGATTTCGACAGGATCGCGCCCTTGGCCATGTGCTTGGCCGACAGGCGACGCTCCGGCAGCGTCAGGTGCCAGCGGCGGTGCGCTTCCTCGTCCGCATGGGTCTCGGCCTCGGCGATGGCGGCGTTGAGTTCGTTGATCCCGCGACGGCGCACCGCAACGGTCGGGATGACCGGCACGCCGAGCGATTCGGACAGCGCCTGCGGATCGAGCGTCAGCCCGTCGCGCTCGGCAAGATCGACCATGTTGAGCGCGACCACGGTGGGCCGCCCGAGTTCGAGCACTTCCTGCGCGAAGACGAGATGCTGCTCGAGATTGGCCGCGTCGATCACGATGACCAGCACGTCGGGCACGGCCTCGCCTTCGAACGTGCCCTTCACCACGTCGCGGGTGACGGCTTCGTCCGGGCTGGCCGCGTCGAAGCTGTAGGAGCCGGGCAGGTCGAGCAGTTCGACCGGCTCGCCATTCGGCAGGGTCATGCGCCCCGCCTTGCGCTCCACGGTGACGCCGGCGTAATTGGCGATCTTCTGGCGCGCGCCGGTGAGCGCGTTGAACAGCGCCGACTTGCCCGAATTGGGATTGCCGACGAGGGCGGCGGTGCGTTTCCGGCTCATGCGGCCTCCACGCTGATCGCCCGCGCATGGGCGCGGCGGATGGCGATGGTCATGTTGCCGAGACGCATGGCGATGGGATCGCGGGTCCCGAAAACGCCGCGGTGGACGATGGCCACTTCCGCCCCCTCGTCTACGCCGAGCGCCTTGAGGCGCTTGCCTTCATCCTCGGCCAGGGAAGCCCAGTCCACGCCGGTAATGCGCGCATTTCGCCCGCTGTCGAAACCGTCCAAAGTCATGCGCCCCGCCCTGTCAGAGCGCGGCGCTAATTGCAACTGGTTATCAATAGCGTTTCAGCGCGCCGGATAGCGCAGGCGGCCGAGGAAGCGGGTGACGCTGAAACTCTCGCGATCGGGGTTCAGCCACTTGGCCTTGACCTTCTCGAACTGCATCACGCCTTCGATCCGGCGGTCGAGGAAGGCGCGGGTCTCGGCCTTGTCCTCGCTCGTATCGTCGGCGAACACCGCCAGCGTCGCGCCGTAGATCGAGGCGAGGATCGCGCGCTTTGTATAGTGGTTGTAGTCGGTCGCCGTATCGCCCGCGAGCCGCCACATGACGTCGGCGGTCTGCCAGCCGCGCTTGGTCGAGCGCACGACGTTTTGCGGCATGGCCATGATGGCCAGCGCGCGGCGCAGCGCCTCTTCCTGCCCCGCCACCGCGTCGAGGCGGAACTGGACCAGCGCGCGGATACGCTCGCGGATCTTCATCGCCGCCATGACCTCTTCCGGGAAGGCGGCGGCCATGGCCATATCGACCGCTTCGATCCAGGCGAAGACCATGTCGATCGCGCCGCCCTTGAAGGCGAGCCGCGCCACGTCGAGATCGGCGCCCATCTGCTCGGCCGCCATGGTGAGCGCCTCGTCGCTCCAGCCGTCGAACACGGCGGCATCGGCAATGGCCGGGGCGAGCGCGAGGCGCAGTTCGTCGAGCGTCAGGTCGGCGATGTCGGGAGCGGTATCGTCCATCAGCTCGGGCCGTAGGTTTCGGCTTCGCCCTCGTCCGAGGTTTCGCCCTTCTCGATCGCGTCGAGCGTGCCCGAGCGCGCGCCCATCAGCGTGGCGTAGTCACGTGCCGAGCGGCCCGAATTGTCGGCCCGGTCGGGGCTGGCGCCCTGCTCGACCAGCATTTCGATCATTTTGAGGTCGCGGCGGTGGACGGCGCTGATCAGCGGGGTCTCGCCCGTTGCATCGGACACGTCGACATTCGCCCCGCCCTTGATCAGTCGCTCGACGCCTTCGATGAAGCCGAGCTGCGCGGCGATCTGGATCGGATACACGCCGTTCTTGTCGGCGATGTTGGGATTGGCGCCGCGTTGCAGCAGGAACTTCACCCAGGTCAGGTCGCGCCGCTGGACCACGGCGTGCAGCGCGGTTTCGCCGGTGCCGATCTCGCGCGCGTTGACGATGGTGTTGCCCGGCTCATCGAGCATCTGGGTGGCCACCGTACCGTCCCGGTCGCGCACCGCCTTGATGAACTTGTAGCCATCGGTCTGGAACTGCGCGGCGAGCGGGCTCGCCAGCATGGCCAACACCGTTCCTGCAACGACGACACCCTGTTTGAATCCGCTGCGCACTGACACTCTACTCCGCTCGATTATTCGCAATTTCCTGAGGGGCGCACCCTTGAATGCGCGCCGTTAGCAGACCATGAACCGTGCTGTCATGTCCTTCAAGTCCGCAAGCCTCCCCGCCTTCCTCTTTCTGGCCGCCTGTTCCAGCGAAACGCCGCCGCCTGCGGAAGGGCCGCCGCTCGAAGGCGCGGCGCTCGGCGGGGATTTCACGCTTGTGGGCGAGGACGGTGAAGAGGTCAGCTGGTCCGATTACGACGGGCGATATCGCACGATCTACTTCGGCTACGCCTATTGCCCCGATGTCTGCCCGACCGACAACCAGCGCGCAATGGCGGGTCTCAAGCGGTTCGAAGAGGAGAACCCGGAAGCGGGCGCCAGGATCCAGCCGCTGTTCGTCAGCGTCGATCCCGAGCGCGATACGCCCGAAGTGCTGACCGAATTCACCGACGCCTTCCACCCGCGCCTCATCGGGATGACCGGGACCAAGGAACAGCTCGACGCTGCCGCCGCCGCCTTTGCCGTCTTCTATGGCCGGGGCGAGGATTCGCCCGGTGGCGGCTATCTCATGGAGCATTCCAACATCACCTATCTCTTCGGACCCGAGGGCGAGCCGCTAGCGACCCTGCCGACCGATGAAGGGCCCGAAGCGGTGGCCGCGGAACTGGCGAAATGGGTGCGCTGAGGGATCGCTTCTGGGAGAGGCCGCTGGCCGATCTCAACCGGCAGGAATGGGAAGCGCTGTGCGATGGCTGCGGACGCTGCTGCCTGCACAAGGTCGAATATGAAGACACGGGCGAGATCGAAGAGACCAATGTCGCCTGCACGCTGCTCGATTGCCAGACCGCGCGCTGCAAGGACTATGCGAACCGCAAGGCCTTCGTCCCCGATTGCCTGCGCCTGACCCTCAAGTTGGTCGACCGTGTGCCGTGGCTGCCTGACACCTGCGCCTATCGCCGCCGCGCCGACGACCGGCCCCTGCCCCGCTGGCATTACCTGCTGACGGGCGATCGCGAGGCGGTGATCGCAGCCGGAGTATCGGTGGCAGGCCGCGTGATCAGCGAGGACGAGGCCGGTCCGCTCGAACACCATATCGTCGAGTGGGCTGACGGCGAAGAGGAGCGGGAGGAAGACGCGGCATGATCGAATGGCTTCGCGACGCGCATCTCGAACCCGAGATCGAGATCGCCGGCCGCCTCCTGCCGATCGAACTGCGCCGCCACCCGACCGCCAAGCGCCTGACCCTGCGGCTCGCGCCTGACGGCAGCGCGGTGCGGATTACCCTGCCGCGCTGGTGCGCCTCGAAGGAGGCCATCGCCTTCGCCCATGCCCGCGCCGAATGGCTAGCGCAGCAGGTAGCAAAGGTTCCGCAGCCGCGCGATCCGGCCGCCGAACGCGCGCTCGACTATCGCGGACGCCGCTTGTCGGTGGACTGGAGCGCGGAGGCGCCGCGCAAACCCGCTCTGTCCGAAACCGAGCTGCGCATCGGCGGACCCGAGGACACGCTCGGCACGCGACTGTCGCGCTGGCTGGAGGCGCAAGCGCTTGTCCTGTTCGAGGAGGATGCCGGGTTTTATTGCGCGCGTGCCTCCCTGCCCGTGGCTCCCGTCCGCCTGACCCGCGCCAAGCGCCGCTGGGGGAGTTGTTCGAGCGAGGGTGTGCTGCGGTTGAACTGGCGGCTCGTGCAGGCCCCCGACACAATCCGCCGCTCTGTCGTCGCGCACGAAGTCGCGCACTTGGTCCATTTCGACCATTCGCCCGCCTTCCATGCCCTGCTCGGCTCGATCTACGAGGACGATATCGAAGCGGCAAACCGCTGGCTCTCGCAGCACGGGCGCTCGCTCTACGCCAGCTTCGGCTAGCGTTCATCGCCGCGGCGTATTAAGTAACCGTCATGCGCATTCGATCGAGGTTCAACGCCGCCGGCGGCATTGCCGATTTCTGGAACGAGTGGAAGAAGCCAACGCCCCACCGCTGGCCGATCCTGGCAGCGTCCTTCCTTATGACGGGCACGCTGTTCTTCTGGCTGACCAAGGAAGAATATTACTACCCGCCCGAAGTGCCGCAGGTGACCTATATCACCACCTTCGCCGAAGGCCGGACCGACGAGGAAATTCGTCAGTCCAATCTCGAGAACCAGGCCCTCAAGGAAGAGCGGCAAGCCGAGCGCGAACGGATCGAGCAGCGCCGCCGCGATATCTACAAGGCGATCGGCGCGGCCACCGGCGTCGATGTCGACGCGATGGAGGCCGAAGCCGAGGCCGAACGCGCTGCCGAAGAACAGGCCGAGCGCGAGCGGCTCGAAGGCCTTTTCGGGGGTCGCGACGGCAATTCGGGCGAGCAGATTGATCCCGACGGCGAGTGACACGCGCTGGCTGGACGCGGCCGCGCGGCTTGCCTCGCGCGGGCGGCCGCTTGCCCGGCCCAATCCGGCGGTAGGCTGTGTCCTCGTGAAAGAAGGCCAAGTGATCGCGCGCGGTTGGACGCAAGAAGGCGGGCGGCCCCATGCCGAGGCGGTCGCACTCGAACAGGCGGGCAACGCGGCGCGCCGAGCCACCGCATACGTAACCCTCGAACCATGCGCCCATCGCTCGACACGCGGTCCGGCCTGCAGCGACCTGCTGGTCGAGGCGGGGGTTGCGCGCGTGGTGGTCGGCGCGCTCGATCCCGATCCGCGCACTTCGGGCGAGGGACTCGAACGGCTGCGCCGCGCCGGGATCGAAGTCTCGCAAGCCACTACGCCCGCCGTCGAAGCGAGCCTTGCGGGCTATCTCATCCGCGCGCATCTCGGGCGGCCCCATGTCACGCTGAAGCTCGCCCTTTCGCTCGACGGCTGCATCGCCATGGCCGACGGGTCGAGCCAGTGGATCACCGGCGAGGAAGCGCGCGCCCATGTCCATTCGCGCCGCGCGATGAGCGACGCGATCCTCGTGGGCGGCGGCACCTGGCGGCAGGACAAGCCGGGCCTCGATGTGCGGCTTGTGGGGCTGGAGGAGCGCAGCCCGGCGCGCGTCCTCCTCTCCCGCGGCGTCCCGCCCGACGGGGTGAAAGTCATCAACGATCCCACCCAGATCGCGCAGCTCGAGGGCGTGCAATACCTCTATGTCGAAGGCGGCGCGGGCGCGGCTGCGAGCTTTCTGGAAGCCGATCTCGTCGACCGGCTTGAAATCTACCGCGCGCCCATCCTGATCGGCAACGGCGCGCCGGCGCTTGGCGATATCGGGCTCGGCAGCCTTGCCGAGGCGCATGGCCGCTGGGTACTGGCCGAGACCCGGCAGCTTGGCAGCGACACCTACACCGCCTATCGCCGCACCAGACAGGAGGCGTAGGCCGTGAACCCATGGGCCGCGCCATCGAGGTTTGAGTCAAAATAGCTCAGCCCAAGGAGAAAAAGCGCAGGAATATGTCAATATTTCAAGATTTTTGGACGCCGGGATGGGCTATTTTGGCCAAATCCCGTAGGGACAGCGAAATGGCTTCCATCTCGAACCGCAAGACGCTTGGAATGGCAATGAGCCTTACCGGCGCGCCTTCCGGCCCGATATGTTCGCCATTGCGCTGCCTCGATAGCGCGGCCCATGGGTTCACGGCCTGATGTTCACCGGCATCGTCACCGCCATCGGCACCATCGAAAGCGTCGAGCAACGCGGCGATACGCGCGTGGTGGTCGCCTGTCCGTTCGATCCCGACGCCATCGACATCGGCGCCTCGATCGCCTGCTCGGGCGTGTGCCTGACCGTGGTGACGCTGGGCGGCACGAAGGGCGACGCGCGCATCGGCTTCGATGTTTCGGGCGAGACCGTCAGCCGCACCGTGCCGGGCATGTGGGAGCAGGGCCGCAAGCTGAACCTCGAACCTGCCCTGCGCCTCGGCGACGAGCTGGGCGGCCACCTCGTCACCGGCCATGTCGACACGGTGGGCGAGGTCGTCTCCAAACGCGAAGAGGGCGGCTCCTGGCACTTCGCCATCCGCATCAGCCGCGCCTTCGCCCCCTTCGTGGCGGAAAAAGGCTCGATTACCGTCGACGGCGTCTCGCTGACCGTAAACAACGTGCGCGACCGCACCGACGGCACCTGCGACTTCGCGCTCAACATCATTCCCCACACCGCCGAAGTGACGACGCTGGGCGATCTGGCGGAAGGCGACAGCGTCAATCTCGAGATCGACGTGCTGGCGCGGTATCTGAAGCGGATGCAGAGCTTGGCGGGGTAGTGGCGACTAACGACCGGATTGCGGACGTTGCGGTTCTTCTGCAGAAATTACCCTGACGCAATGATTGTAAGAAGCGATGTATGGGATTGTTGAGGAAATACCGATCATACCTAGAAGATGCATACACTAGGCATGGGTACGGAGCGATCCGCCGGGTGGGCTTTTGGTGGATGCTCTGCATCCTTCCGATATTCGTGGTCGAACCTGGATCGCCGATAGGCATTCCGTTGTTGTTCGTGCTTGGCTCGATAATGATGACAGGCTTAATCTACTCGGCATGGCATTTGTGTGGCATCGCCCTGAGGCGTTCCAATGCTGAAGCCCAAAGGCTTGAGGACGAAGAGTGGGAGCAATTCGATTGACTGTCGGTCAGCAGCCATAATCCTTTGCAGATTCCGCTTTCCACCCAATAGCTGACGTTTCCTACCCTGCGATGTTTTGCCACATCCTTACGGATGAACCGGGACCGTTCACGACCTGAGTTTGCGCGCCCGCGGGTCGGCTTTACCTCGGGGGATTTTCTTCCCCAAGACCGTGCTCCACCCGCTCCATCCTGTAGCGCTGCCCTGCGGCAGTCCTACTTCGGTCCTACATCACGCAAGCGGGCCGTTCTCGAACGCCTCGCGGGTGATGGCGTACACCAGATGCACCACGCGCTTGCCCTGGTAGCGCTCCAGTTCGTAGCGTTCGGTGCGCACCGCGCCGATGGCTTCCAGCGCGTTGCGCGAGCGGTAGTTGGTGTCGCCGACGCGGAACTCGACCACGTCGGCCGCCGCGAAGGCATGGCCGAGCATGGCGCTCTTCATCTCGTGGTTGAGGCCCTTGCCCCAGCACATGGGCGCAAGGAAGGTCCAGCCGATCTCGATCACGTCGCCTTCCTCGTCCAGCTCGACCTCGCCGTAGCGCGAGTGGCCGACGATTGCAGAGTCGCTCTTGCGCACCACGGTCAGCCCTCCGCCCGAGCCGAGGCTTTCGTCGAAGAAGGCGTCGAAGACCTCGCGCCGCCAGCGGTCGTGAATGGGGTGCTGTTCCCACACGGCAGGGTCGGACGCGATGGCGTAAAGCGCCTCGCGGTCCTCCCCGGTAAGCGGGCGCAGGTGCAGCCGCTCGGTCTCCAGCACGGGTTGCCCGTCGAGCGTCATACCCGGTCAGCCCTTGGTCACATCACCCAAGGCGGCGATGAACTTGTCGATATTGCCCGCGTGCAAGCCCGCCACGTTGATGCGGCCCGAACCGGCCATGTAGATCGCGTGGTCCTCGCGCAGGGACGCGATCTGGTCCTTGGTGAGCGGCAGCATGGCGAAGAGGCCGTTCTGTTCCGCAAGCGCGGCAAGGCCAAGGCCCGGTACCTCGTTGTCGGCCGCACCCAGACGATCGCGGACGCGGCGCATGCGGGTGCGCATCTCGTCCAGTTCTTCGAGCCAGGTCGAGGTCATGCCCTCGTCTTCCAGCAGCAGGCGCACCGCCGCGCCGCCGTGATCGGGCGGCATGGACCAGTTGGCGCGGGCCAGCGCGTTGGCGTTGGAGGCGATGGCGGCAAGCTGCCCCTCCTCGCGCGCCATCATGTAGAAGGCGCCCACACGGTCGCGATAGAGGCCGAAGTTCTTGTCGCAGCTATAGGCGATCAGCGCCTCGGGCACCTTGGCGAGCACGGCGCGCACGCCGGCGACGTCTTCTTCCATGCCCTGCCCCAGGCCCTGGTAGGCGATGTCGAGGATCGGCAGCAGGCCGGTTTCGGCGAACGCATCGGCAATCGCGGCCCATTGCGTGTCCGTGTAGTCGATGCCGGTCGGGTTGTGGCAGCAGCCGTGCAGCAGCACTGCCCCGTCGCCCTTGGCATCGCGGATGGCGCCGAGCACGGCGGCGAGATCGGCCGTGCCATCCTCGCTCGCGTGGTTGAACGTGACGACCTCCACCCCGACATCCTCGAGGATCTGGGCGTGGTTGGGCCAGCTAGGCACGCCGAGGAAGATGCGCTTCACACCGGCCTTCACGGCCAGCGCGACGGCAAGGCGGACCGCGCCCGTACCGCCCGGGGTCTGCATGCCTTCGATCCGCGACGCGAGCGGCGAGCCTTCGCCGAAGATATAGGGCATCAGCGCCTTCACGAAGCCGCCGTCGCCTTCGGGGCCGAGGTAGCTCTTGCTATCCTGCACGTCGAGCAGCTTGCGCTCCGCCTGCTTGATCGCGCGGAAGACCGGGGTCGCGCCCTCATTGGTGCGATAGACGCCGACACCGAGGTCGATCTTGTCGTCGCGGCTGTCGGCCGCGTGCATCTTGATCAGGGCGAGAAGGGCGTCGGGCGCTTGTGCGGAGAGTGTGTCGAGCATGGCTCGCTCTTTGCGCAGATATGCGAAAGGCCGCAACCTCAATCGCGGTTGCGGCCCCTCAAATGGCGCTTGTTTTCGTATGCCGGACTAGAACGGCAGCCACTTCTGCTTCTTGGAGAACTTCATGTAGCCCGCGTTGACGCCGAGGCGCAGGCCCGCGCCGACGCGGATCGGGATCAGCACGACATCGCCCTTGCGCACATAGCTCGCGTTAAGGCCGCCCACCGCATACGCCGTGCCTTCGGCGGCGGGGAAGCGTTCGTAGAGCTCCTCGGTGTCGTAAAGGTTGTAGACGAGGACGAAGGTGCTGCCCGCATTCGCGCCCGCGTCGAAGCCAACCGAGGGGCCGGTCCAGTAGACGGGCATTTCGCCCTCTATCTTGTGGAACAGCGTGCCCGAACCGTAGCGCGCGCCGACGATGAAAGCCCCGCCTGCCTCGCGGCCCACGATATAGCCGTTTGGCTCGCCCTGGTCCTTGAGGAGCTTGCGGATCATCTTGGCGACGCCTTCCGCGCCCTTGCCGAACACGCCTTCGGCCGCACCGATGAGATCGTCCTCGCGATAGGTGGTGGAAGAGGCATCGGCGGCGGCGACTTCCGCCGTCTCGCCAGTCGCGACGTCCGCCTCGGCTTCGGTCTCGTTCCACTGCGGTTGCGTTTCAGCCTGCGCCTCGGCCTCCCAGCCGTAACCCGGCTCGCTTTCGGCGGCCGGTGCGGCGCTCTCGTCCACCGGGGGAAGCTCGCTGCCGCCCGGCTGTTCCAGATCGCCATCGATCGGCGCGTCCCAGGCCGCGTCGGGGTCGACGCTTTGGACCTGCGCGACGAGCGGGGTCGCGGCCAGCGAGAAGGCAGCCATCAGGGTGCTTGCGAGTTTGGTGACGGTGTTCATTTCGATCCCTTTGTCCGGCGTCGGGGGCAGGCGCGCAGGGCGCTGCACCGCAAACAGAATCCCATTCGAGCACCCGCGCAATGAAAGGGCGATGAACCGAATCCGAAACGCGCCGAAACGAGTCTCAGGGGCGCTCGGTGGACTGAATTGGAAAGCGCCCGATTTCTTCCTTGAAGGGTGCCCAAGTGCTGGCTATAGCGCGCCCCTCGCAGCCGATGGCCAGCGATGCGGAGACGTGGGTGAGTGGCTGAAACCAGCTCCCTGCTAAGGAGCCATACCTGGTAACGGGTATCGAGGGTTCGAATCCCTCCGTCTCCGCCATTTTCCCTTGAATCAAATCACGAGGAACGGGCGCGGTATTCGCTCGGGCTGCAGCCGAGCTTGCGGCGGAAGTGGTGCGGGTGATTGATGAGGGAAGCGCACCTAGCGCCCACTGACCTTCACGCCGAACCAGACCGTGCGCGGCACGCCAAGGTCGATCGAACCTGCCTGGTTACGTGTGACGATCGTCTCATCGGTCAGGTTTTCGCCGCGCAGGACGAGCGACAGCCGCCGGGTGAGCGGCACCTCGGCATAGGCACCGAGCGTGGTGAAGGCGGGCAGGATATCGCTTTGCAAGTCGTCTTCGAACTGCCTCCCGACATGGCGCAGCGTCACTCCGGCCAGCGCACCTTCGGAAAAAGCGTATCGCAGGCTGGCCGAACCCGCCCATGCCGGGGTCTGGGCGGGACGGTTCCCGTCGAAAGCCGCGCCGTCTTCGCGCGCCTCGGCATCGGTATAGGACAGCGATCCGTCGAACCGCCATCCTCCGGACTCGAGGCGCGTGGCAGCCTCGATTCCGCGAGCGTGGATCGCTTCGATATTCTGCCGCTGCCGGGTAACGGGATCGAGCGTCACGTTCGCGATGGCGTCCCTCACGCGGTTGTCGAAGCCCGTGACGGATAATTCCACGCCTTCGCGAGGAGCGAAATCCACGCCCGCTTCAAAGCCTTCAAGCTGTTCGTTGCGCAAGGCGGCGTTGGCCTGCGTCGTCACCGGGAAGACGACAAAGGGGCGGTAGAGTTCGTTGAGCGTTGGCAGGCGTAGCCCCATGTAGGCCGCGGCTCGCAACGAAAGACCGCCGCCGACATCATAAGCCGCGCCGCCGCGGAAACTGCTTTCCCAGCCGCTGCGGTCCTCGAAACGGTTACGCTCGACAAGGCCGCCATCGGGATCGCGCGCTTCGTAATAACCGTCCCGAATAGTAAAGCGATCCAAGCGCGCGCCGGCGGTGAGCGTCAGCGGCCCGGCGAGGAAATCCTGCTCCACGAAAAGACCGAGGTCGGTGTTCGTGCCGCCGGCGCTGCGACGCTCGCGCACAGCCCCGGTAAAGGCGCTCAGCGCCACCTCGGACAAATCGCCCTCGCTACGGCGGAAGTCCGCGCCCGCACGCAGGATGTGGCGTTCGCCCAAGGGTGGTCGGATTTCGATCTTGCCGCCCAGTCCGGTCGAAGGCGTGCTGCGCTGGTCGAGGACCGGCACGAAGCGGGTCGAACTGACGACCACATTGGTAAAGTTGCGCGCCTGCACATAGGCCAGCGCATCGACCTGCCAATCCCCACGCGCGATAAGCCGCAGGCTGGCGTCCTGGCCGGTGCTCGAACTGTCCGCCCCGTCAAATCGCAAGGTCCGGCGATCGTCGTAGATCAGTCCCCGGGCCTGCAACTCGATATTTGGGGCCAGTGGGGCGACACCGCGAGCCTGCAAAGACCAGCTGTCGTAAGCGGCGCGGGCGCTTGCGTCTACGCGGTCTGCCACGGGTGTCGTATAAAAGCCGGGCCCACGATCCCAGCGTCCCGAAAGGATAGCGAAACCGGCGCCAAGATTGCCCGCCAAGTGCGCTCCGCTCTCGGTACCACCGCGATCGTTGGCGTAGACCTGCGCGCCGAAAGGACCAAGCTCGTCGGCTGACGCGCTCGACAGCTCTATCGTGCCGGCCAGGGCTCCGGCGCCGAAAGGACCGGCCCCGCCTCCGCGCGTGACCTGCGCGCTCGACAACCGTTCGGGAGCTATCGCGGAAAAAGGTATATAGCCGAAAAAGGGGTCGGCCATCGGTACGCCGTCGAGCAAAACGAGCGCCCGGCTGGTGGCGTTTCCGCCGAGTGCGCGCAGCGTGGCTCCCTGCGCGCTGGGATTGGAGGACCGGCTGTCCGACCGGCGGAATTGCTGGAAGCCGGCAACCGATGCGAGCGCATCTTCTATTCTGCCCGAAGGCGTTTTCGTTAAGGCGGCCTGATCGAGCGATCGCATCGCATAAACAGGCTTCGAGAGTGTATTCTCAAGAGCGGAGCCGGTAACGATGATCGCAGGTTCGGTCGACATCTCCCTAGACGGAGGATTGTCACTATCTTGCGCGATTGCGGCGCCTATCGGCAGGCTAGCCACAGCAAATGCAATCGGCATTCGAAGCATAGGGCGAGTAAGAAAGTGGATCGCATGCATTCCTTTCGAAGGTAGCACTGCCTAGGTCTAAACGCAGCGCGCCCATCAATGGGCGCGCGAGAATCAGGCAAAAATCGGATCCGCCGCGTTCAGCGCATCGGTTGGCGGCGCAGCTTCGCCGAAAGCTAGGAAAGACTGGGGGCTAATGTCTGTTCGAGGCTCAAGCTGAGCGAAAAGAACGGCATCAACGCCGCCGACACCATCGGGATCGTAGAACAGCTTTCCGGTCGACCACTGGTAAATAATGCGATCATCAGCATCTTTCGCTTCGGTTCCGTAAACGAGAGTCGACCGATCAAGCGCGCCGAGCGTATCAATCGCCCCGAAAGATTGATTGCGATCAAGGCCGATCTTATCGCCCCTCTGGAAGTCGTCGATGATATCGGCATTCCCGCTTCCGTAGGCCGCAAAGACGAAAACGTCGTTCCCTGCTCCTCCCGTTAGGATATCATTTCCGCTACCCCCTTCAAGACGGTCGCTGCCGTCGCCGCCGAACATAACATCATCACCATTGCCGCCAAGTAAAGTATCGTTCGCCCATTCCCCTTTGATTAAATCGTCACCATCGCCCCCGGAAAGCGTATCAGCTCCGCCAGCCCCTCGAAGTAAATCGGCGCCTGAGCCGCCTTGGAGTGTATCGTCCCCAGAATCGCCGTAAAGTTTGTCGCGACCATTACCGCCATGCAATGTATCATTACCGGGACCGCCAAAAAGGTTGTCCCAGCTAGCGCCACCTCTCAAAGTATCGTTTCCTATGCCACCCCGGATGGTGTCATTTCCAAAGTTGCCGACAAGGTAATCGTCGCCCTCGCCCCCCCACAGGAGATCCCAAGCTCCGCCGCCATCTATGTTGTCGTTGCCATCAAGACCCCATAAAGCATTGGACACATCGTTTCCAACGAGGGTGTCTGCACCCGGCCCGCCCTTCGCGTCCTCGATCACAACGCCTCGAGCGATCGCGACATTGCCCGTATTGCCGCCAATGTTGGAATAATATTCGGCACGCAAATCGATCCACTGGTCCGCTGTAAAGCCGCTGTAATCCAGCGTGTCGTGGCCACCGCTATCCCAGATCGTGTATGCGATGTTGGGATAGAGGTTTGCGTCGAACACGTCCTGTATGCCCACGCCGTTGAACCCGTAGGTGTTATCGCCCGTACGGGTTTCGCGCACCCCATAAAGGTTCTGGATCGCCACGATATCGGCCAGCATCGGCGTTCCGATATAGGCGAGGGTGAAGCCCTGCTGCGAGAAATAGCTGTTATCGCGCTGGTCGAAATAGCTCATGACCGTCGTCGCCCAGCTGTCGTTCAGATAGAGCGCGTCGGTTGCGAAGCTGGCGTCGCCGTTGTAATTGCCGGCATGTCCCAGACCAAGCGCATGGCCGAGCTCGTGCAGATAGGTCTGGTAGCTGTAGCTGTTCAGCGTCGAGCCGTTCTGGGCGAACCAGTTGGCGCTGACGTTCACGATCGAAGTGGTGATCGTGCCGTCCCAATATTGAACCGAAGATTCCGACCACGCGCCCGATTCCATGTTCTGGAACGTCAGCGTGGCTGGAAAGGCGCCGTCATAGGTCGGCGAGAATTTGATGTCGGCAACGCTGGACCAGTATTGCATGGCAGCCAGGGCAAGCGCTTCCTCGCCCGCGCTGAGGCCAACGAACTCGTAGAAAATCGTTGGCGCGGAATAGGCGCGCTCGTCGCCGCCCCAGTAGCCGCTGGTCAGCTGTGCGGCGATCTCGTCGAGCGAGTAGATTTCGAGGGGCGCCGCTTCGGTCACGGTGAGCGTGTATTCGCCTGTGCTCTGGCCATTCCACGAATCGGCTTCGATGAAATAGGTCCCGGTCGTGTTCGCGGTGAACCGCAGCAGCGAATTGAGGCCGTCGCCGCCGTCGTCATTGGTTGCAAGTAGACCGCCGCCCGAACCGAAGATGCGCAAATACGTGTCGGAAACTGGGCTGACGCCGCTGCCCGAAAGTGAGATCGAAACGGTCTGGCCTTCGACCAGGTCAATGCGGAACCAGTCGGTATCGCCGAGCACTTCGAGCTCGCCGGTCACGCTCTCGCCGATCGCGATGGTAGCCGTCGTCGTGACATCACCCGGAATGTCACCCTCAGCCGCATTCACCGTCACCGAGGCCGCAAAAACCGCCGCTTCGCTGAACGATGCGAGGTTCAGGTGCTTGGCGACCAGATCGTTGCTGTCCGAACGGCAGGTGCAGCAGCCGCACCCCTCTTCAACCACAATCATGCAGACCCCTACTCAAATTGTTATCGAGGGTGATGCAGCCCCTCCGGCGCATCCACCTCGGGTTTCTATACAGCGCAGGCCTTGCGTTGAGATTAACTTCTGCGGCCCGGCTCGGCTTACTCCCTGAACGCCGTCTCGCTCAGGCGCGTGATCGGGGTCAGGATGTATTGCAGGACGGTGCGCTTGTCGCCGAGCAGGCTGACATCGGCGATCATGCCGGGGCCGATCGCGAGCTCCTGCCCGTTGGGGCCTTGGATCGCGCTCTGCTGCGTAGTGACGCGCACGAGGTAGTAGATCTCGCCCGATTGCGGGTCCTGGATCGAGTCCGGCGATATGGTCGATACCTCGCCTTCCAGCGCGCCATAGACCGTCTGGTCGTAGGCGGTAATGCCGACCTTGGCCTTCTGCCCGATCCGCACATTGCCGATATCCTGCGGAGACACGCGCGCCTCGACAAGAAGACTGTCTTCCTGCGCGACCAGTTCGACCAGCGGCTCGCCCGGATTGACCGCGCTGCCGCGGGTCGTGACGAGCACACGGCTGACCTTGCCGCCCACGGGAGCGCGCAAGGTGGTGCGCTGGAACCGCTCTTGCAGGGCGGGCAGCGTGCTCGCGCGGGCTTCGTATTCCGCTTGCGCTGCTGCCAGTTCGCTCGCCGCCTGTTCGCGCCAGTCCTGCCGGATACGCGAGAGATTGGCGCCGGCTTCGGCGACCTGCGCCTGCGCCCGGCCGAGCGTAGCGCGCGCGCCGGCAAGATCGCTGCGCGCCCCCGAGGCTTCCGCTTCAGCGCGGGTGAGCGTTAGACGCGGTTCGATGCCGTCCTCGACCAGCGGGCGAACCGCCGAAAGCTCGGTTTCCGCGCGCGTGAGCTGGCTTTGGCGTGTCGCAATGGCAGCCTCGGCCTCGGCGACGCTTTGGCGCGAGCGCTGCAACTGCGCCTGCCCTGCCGATAGGGCGCTGCGCAGGTTCGCCTGACGCGAGGCGTAGAGCGCTTTTTCGATTTCGAGCTGGCGCGCGGCTTCTTCATCGGCCGGAGCGGGATAACGCGGCGAACGTCCCGTCACTTCCGCGGTGAGGCGCGCGACCTTCATGTCGAGCGCCTGCGCGGTCGCCTCGGTGCTGCCGAGGCTCGCGCCGGTTTCCGTCGGGTCGAGGCGCAGCAAGGGCTGGCCCGCCGTGACCTCATCGCCCGGACGCACGAGGATTTCCTCAAGAACGCCCCCTTCGAGGCTGGAGACGACCTGCAATTCGCTGGCCGCAATCACCCGGCCCATGCCGCGCACTGTGCGGTCGATCTCGGCCCATGCGGCCCAGCCGATGATGAGCACGAAGAAGGCGACGATGCCCCAGAAGAGGAATTTCGAAGCCTTGCCCGGCTCGATATCGTCGACGAAATCCTCGAGGTGGCGCTCGTGCGGCTCTTCCTCGATCACGATCGGCTGGTCGCCCTGGTGTTCGGCAAGCGAGTTCATGGCTGCTTGTTCCCCTCGGCGAGCTTCTTGAGCACGGCGTCACGCGGCCCGTCTGCGACCACCTTCCCGCGGTCCATGATGATGATGCGGTCGACCAGCTGCAGCAGCGGCTGGCGATGCGTCACCACGACCAACGTACGGTCCTTCAGCTCGTCCTTGAGACGGTTGATGAGATCGGCCTCGGTCTGCGCGTCCATCGCGCTCGACGGTTCGTCCATCACCACGATGCGCGGCTTGCCCGCCAGCGCGCGGGCGATGGCGATCGACTGGCGCTGCCCTCCCGAAAGCCCTTCACCGCGGTCGACCAGCTTAAGATCATAGCCGTTGGAAATCCGCGAAACGAAGAGGTCGGTCCCCGAAACACGGCTGGCGCGCAGCATTTCCTCATCGTCGATATAGGGTCGTTCAAGAACGATGTTCTCGCGGATCGAGCCGGAAAACAGCGCCGGCTCCTGCAGCACCGAACCGATCTGGGCGCGCATCGAATAGGGGTCGAACTGGGCAAGGTCGACGCCATCCACCAGCACCATGCCTTCCTGCGGCGGGTAAAGGCCGAGCATCATACGCGCGATGGTCGACTTGCCCGAACCCACACGGCCGAGCAGCGCGACCTTCTGGCCGGGCTCGATCTTCATGTTCACATTGTCGAGTGCCGGAGCCGAACCACCCGGATAGGCGAAGGTCACGCCGCGAAGTTCGATGGCGCCAGCGGTCGCGCCCATTTCGAGCGGCTCGCTTTCCGGCCCTTCAACCGGCTGATCCATCAGCTGGCGGACATGACGGTAGGCTGTGCGCGTAGCGGTGATGCGGCCGACCAGCTGCGAAATCTGCGCCAGCGGCGCGATGGCGCGACCCGCGAGGATCGAACACGCGATGAGGCCGCCGAGTGTCAATTCGTTGTCGGCCACGAGGAACACGCCAACGATGACCACGCCGGCATAGCTTATCATACCCGCACTGGTGGCGAAGGTCGTCCCGACCGAGGAGATCAGGCGCTGGCGCAGATTGCTGTGCGCGTGCTCGCGAACTGCCTCTTTCCAGCGACGCTTGAGCATGCGGTCGGCGCCGGCGACCTTCACATGCTCGATGCTACCGACGGTCTCGATCAGCACCGATTGCTTGGCGAGGCCCTGGCCCATGGTCGTCGCCGCAATGCGTTGCAGCGCAGGCTGCGCGGCGAGGCCGACGAGGATTACCAGCGGCACCATGGCAGCCGGAACGGCGACCACCCAGCCGCCGATCATGGCCACCACGGCCAGCGTGATGAGGATGAAGGGCACGTCCACCACCGCCACCAGTGTCGCCGAGGCGAAGAAGTCGCGAATGGTTTCCAGCTCGCGCATCATGCCGGTCAGCGCGCCGGTCGACCCCTGTCGCAGTTCCAGCCGCATGGCGGTGAGGCGCGCAAACACGTCCTCGCCGATTTCCTCGTCGATCTTGGCACCGGCGAAGTCGACGAAATAGGCGCGCAGCAGCTTGAGGACGAAGTCGAACAGCAGGATGATGCCGAGGCCGATCGAAAGCGCCAGCAACGAGCCATAAGCCGCGTTGGGCACGACGCGGTCGTACACCGTCATGGTGAAGAGCGCACTGGCGAGGCCGAACAGGTTGATCAGCACCGCGGCCACGGCGACCTTGGAATAGGTCCGCCAGTTGCGCTTGATCGGATCGGCGAGCCAGTCGGCGATCCGTTTCTGCGGGATTTGGACGAGCGACATATCGCTCACAGCGGCACCTCTTCTTCCTCGATTTCGAGCACGTCGAGCAGACGCCCGGTGCGCAAGAGCAGCACGTAGCGTGCCTGGTCCAGTTCGGTCAGCGCGCGGATATAGGCGCTCGCTGCGTTGAGATAGGCGTTCTGAGCATCGGCGACATCGAAGACGGTACCGCGCAGCGCGCCGAAGCGGGTGACGACGATGTCGCGCGATTGACGCGCCGCCTTGTAGGCCGCTTCGAGCGCGGCGACCTGTTCCTCGATCGCCCGCACGTCGGACCACGCGATCGCGGCGTCCCGGCGCGCCTCTTCGCGGATGCGGTCGGCGACAGCGTCGGCTGCCAGCGCTTCGGCATCGGCAGCGCGCGCGCGCGACCAGACGCCGCCGCCCAAAATCCGCCAGTTGAGATTGAGGGTCGCCCGCGTGTCGTAATCGTTCGTGTCGGCCGCGAAAATTCCGTAGCGCCCATTGTCCACGCGGGCGCTCAGCTCGGGATATTTGCCGGCTTCGGCCACACGTGCTTCCTGGCCGCGCGCATCGGCGACTGCCTCGGCGCTCAGGACCGCAGGCGAATTTTCCGCCGCGAAGACCGCGTATTCGCGCGTGTAGCGCAGTTCCGACAGGACCGGCGGACGCAGCAGCCGGTCGGGCGGGGTAAAGCCACTTAACTGTTCGAACCGGGCTTCCGCGCTGGCAAGCTGGCGCCGGGCCTGGGCCAGCTGCACAAGCCCCTGCGAGCGCAGGCTGGCAACGCGGGCGCGATCACCCTCTGCCGAAACGCCGCGTTCAATCCGCGTTTCGACAGACGCTTCCAGCCCGTCCTGAGCGGCGACAAAGCCTTCGATCAGCCGGACCAGCGCCTGGTACCCGAAAACCTGCGTCCAAGTGACGACAATGTCTCCGGCAACCTCGCCTGCGCGGGCCTGCCGCTCGTAGCCGGCTGCGCGCAGCATGGCCGCGGCGGAGCGAACCTGCCCGTCGGTCCGGCCGAAGTCGATCAGCGGCTGCGCGACCGAGAAGGTGAAGTCGATCCTTTCGCGCGGACGCGAGCGTTCGATCAGGTTGAAGGGATCGTTCGAGAAGTTGCGCTCGATCGTCTTGAAGGCCGACACGCCGACGTCGATCGTGGGTAAATAGCCGCTCCGGGCTTCGCCGATGCGGGCGCGGGCGGCGATTTCGCGCGCCTCGCCTTCGCGCTCGGTCGGGCTTTGTTCCAGCGCGGACACGACGATCGTCCGGAAGGTTTCGGGATCGGCCTTCGCCTCGCCGAGGCCCAGGACGGGGTCGTTCGTAAAGTCGATGGCGAGCGGGCGCGATTGCGGTTCGGGGAGGCTAGGCTCGTCGCCGGCCTGGATCGCGGGATCTTGCGCGCGCAGAGCTTCGCCATCGACCGGAATCGATGTCGCAAGCGCAAGCGCGCAGCAGATGGCAATATACCGCATGTCCGTCCAATAATCCCCGTGTTCCCCGAGGTCGTTACCAGCCCCTTTACCACAAGGCGTTAACAAAACCAGCAAGACGCGCAGAATTCGGGCCTGTGTAATAGAAGAGAGACGCAGCGGTTTTATGGTTAGTGGTCGTCCTGGATCGGTGTCTCGGCTTCGAGGACGGCGGCCATGGGGGTCGTGCGGGGCAGGCTCTGGAAGGCCTGCTGGTCGTCGGCCGGTACGGCGGCGCGCGCGAAGGTCCGGCCGATCCCGAAGAGCCCGCCGATGAGCGCTAGCCCACCTATGACAGCGAAGAGGCCCGCCGGTCCGAAGGCGCCCATGCCCGCCGAACCGATCAGCGGCCCGGCGACAGCTCCGGCCGAATAGGTCAGCACCAGTCCGCTGCTCGCGCCGATGCGCTCCTCTTCGGACAAGTGGTCGTTCGAATGGGCCACGCACAGGGGATAGAGCGCAAAGGCAAACCCGCCGAACAGGCTGCCGAGGCCGATGGTCCACGTTGCGCCGAGGTCGGCCAGCGCAATCGGCAGGCAGATGAGTGCGGCGGCAAGGAAGCACGCAATGACCACGAGCCTCCGGTCGAACCGGTCCGAGAGAATGCCGAGCGGGTATTGGAGCGCCACACCGCCCGCAATGACGCAGGAGGTGAACAACGCCACCTCGGACAATCCCATCCCGATGCGCTGGATGTAGACCGCGCCCAACGCGTAAAACGCCCCCAGCATCGCGCCGGTAATCAGCGTGCCGATGATGCCCAGCGGCGAAACCTTATAGAGACGCTTGAGTGAGAACGGCGCCACGGCATCGATACGCGGCTGCTCCATCCGGGTGAGGAGCACCGGCAGCAAGGCGATGGAGAGCAGAATTGCCGAAACCATGAACGGCAGGTCGGGCGCGCTGTCGCCGAGGTTGAGGAGGAACTGCCCGGCCGCCTGCCCGCTGTAGAGCGCGATCATGTAGAAGGCGAGCACGCCGCTGCGGTTCTGCGGGCTGGCCTGCTGGTTGAGCCAGCTTTCGAGGCAGACGAATACGCCGGCCATCGCAAAGCCGTCGATGAAGCGCAGCATGGTCCACACGCCCGGATTGTCGAGGATCGCATAGGTCAGGCTGCTCGCCGAATAGACCGTCACGAAAGCGGCAAAGGCGCGGATATGGCCGATGCGCGCAATCACGCGCTCGACCCGCATCGAACCGAGCATCAGCCCGCCGAAATAGGCGGTGGCGACGAGGCCGATAACGCCCGCCGAAGCCCCTGCGACTTCCAGCCGGACCGCCAGCAGCGTCGACAGAAAGCCGCTGCCCGCCATCAGCAGGAAGATCGCCAGCAGCAGGGCGCGAACGGGATAAACCGAATTCAGCATCGAGCCGCCCGTATTCCCCAAGGCTGCCCTCTTCAAGCAAAGCATGAGCTTTACCAGCGCGAGCGCGGTCGACGGATCGAAATACTGCGAGCAGGAAAGTGGTGCCCCATAGACGACAAAAATGGGCACTCAAATCATTGGGAAATTTTTCTCGAACGCCCGTAACATCCGCGGGTATCCCGCTCAGTCCAGCCCCAAATTGGTCAAACAAACCCGGCCGCCCAAGAGTAACTTTGCGCCGATAGGAAGGGCGCGTATCAGATGTGCAAAGGGGAGAATGATGACAGAAAAAGACATTCTGGATTTGGTCGAACCGCGGTTCGGTTCAAGAAACCTAGCACTCCAATGGTATGAAACACGGGCTCTCTCAGGATTCCGTGGAAAGACGGCAAAACAGCTAATCGTACGGTGTCAAGCTTCCGAAGTCGCAAAATACGTTGCTGCGATCGACGCTGGCATTTTTGCCTAGCCTACGCAGTTGGCGGCAGCTTTGGGGCGGTAAGCAGAATGTCCGCTGGCGATTGACGGCACGCGAAAAGCAGAACTCGGCGCGCCGCCTTCGATTGTAACCACCTACAGTATCGACACTCTCCGATCGATCCGCGACCCAGAGACAGCTCTCTTCATCCCCGCGGAATTGAACGGCATGGTGACATTGCCCATGCGGTCGACGGCGATTAGCCCGCCGTCTCCGCGGTTGCGCGCCACGGCTGCCAGGAGCGCATCGCCCGCCTGCTCGAGGCTCTCGCCGCCATAGGCCATTCGTGCCGCCAGGTCGCGGGCACCTCCGGCATAGATGAAGGCTTCGCCGATCCCGGTGCAGCTGACTGCCACTTCGCTATCGGCCCAGTTGCCGATCCCCGTTATCGGGGTATCGCCGACACGCCCTGCGCGCTTGCCCAAGAGCCCGCCGGTCGACGTCGCCGCAGCCAGTCCGCCATGCATGTCGAGGGCGACCGCGCCGACCGTGCCATGCGCCAGGCCCTCGTCGAGCTGGAGCATTTCCTCGGCTTCGATGCCGACCGGCAGTACGAAATGGGTGGCCGGATCGGCGACCATTTCGAGATTGTGCTCACGGGCAAAGGCCTTCGCGCCGTCCCCGGCCAGAAGAATATAGGGCGTATGATCGAGTACGGCGCGCGCGGCCCGGATCGGCTCCGCGATATCGGCTGCCGCACAGACGCCCCCGGCCTTCATCCGCGCCCCGTCCATGATCGCGGCATCGCATTCGACGACGCCTTGGTCGTTTGGTGCCGACCCGCGGCCCGCGACATAAAGTCCGCTGCTCTCCATCTGGGAGACGGCGAATTCGACCATATCGAGCGCGCTTGCCCCCCCGGCCAGCATATCGTCGCAGCGGTCTACTAGGCCGGCAAGATGCGCCTCGACCTGAGCGTACTCCCGATCCGGGTTCACTCCCGCCCCGCCGTGCAGGACTATGACATAGTTGTGCGACATCAGTTTTCTGCTTTCTTCATGATTATGTCGAGCGGTTCGATATCGAAGCGGACGGCGGACAGGGCATAGGCTGCGCGGCCTTCGGGAGGACGCCCCCACCAGCCCTGCGAGGCATCGGTCTGGATGAAGCGGTAGGTCACTCCGTGGGCGCCGCTGAAACTCTGGCGCTCGACCTTACGGGCGGCCGAATTGTCGAGCAGCGCCTCGCCTGCCACCTCGGCCAGCGACGTCGCGCCAAGCGCCATGCCGCCTCCCGAAACGGTTGCCCGGCCGAAATATTCGTTGCCGATAGTTGCTTTCTTGAAGGGAGCGGGTTCGATCCTGCCATCCGCCAGCGATATCCGGTCGCCGCTCGAGGCAAGGCTCAGCGACATACCCCGAACCGCGAAGCGCGTGCCGCTTCCCCGCGCGGCGCCGCGCGCATCGAGCAGGGTTACATAGCCTGTTCCGAGCACGAGCGCCTCCGTGTCCCCTGCAGTCACCTTGATGGCGGTATTCTCGTCGATGCCGATCCCGATCCGGTGCGGCTGGCGCTCGTGGGTGAGCAGCGCGGCCAGCCTTCCAAGCCTCGCCCGCTCGCCGAAATGCTGGTCGACCAGGAGATTGTTAAGGAAACCCAGCCCACGGTCGAAGCGCACCGCCTCGCCGGGCGCATCGGGCAGAAGCGCCGCCAGCGTATCGCCCTGCGTAATCATCGGATCGCTCATGATTGCCGCCCCGGCCGACGTTCCGCCCACTACCGCCCCAATGTTAAGCCGCTCGCGGATAGCGGCAAGCATAGGCGTTTCGCGGCCATCGTCTTCGATCAGCAGCTGCGTCAGGCGCGACTGGTCTCCGCCGGTGAACCAGATTGCGCCCGCCTCCGCGATCTTCGCGATTTCCGCGGCATCCTTGGCGCCTCCCGTCCATTCGGCCTCGTCGATTTCGGCGGTCTGCGGATCGTCGAGCATGGCCAGTTCGACGATCCGGATATTCTCGGGATCGGCGCCGAAGTTGATAAGTGCCTTACGAAAATCGTTGGCGGCCTGGCTCGGGGCGCCCGATGCGGCCGGTACGATCGCTATGGCTCGGGCATCCGCGGGGCGGACATCGAGAAAGGCTTTGAAGACCTCTTCGTTGTCGGGTTCGAGGCCGCCGCCCACGATGACCAGCGTGCCCGGCTGTGCCTGCAAGGTCGGCGTGGCACATGCGGCAACCACAAGGGTGAAGCAGGCCGCTAACAATCGCAGGAACATCAGAAGCCTCCGCCGTGGGCGAGCAGCATGACCGCGCTGCCGAGTATGAAAAGCGCCAGCATCGGTTTCCAGAAAAACGCGAGCCAATCGCCGTAGGAGACGCGCGCCGCCGCAAGGCAGCCGATCAGCGTGGCGGAAGTCGGCACGACGAGGTTGGTGAAACCGTCGCCCAGCTGGAATGCCAGAACGGCCGTCTGGCGGGTGACGCCCGAAAGGTCGGCGAGCGGCGCCATGATCGGCATGGTAATGCTCGCCTGCCCCGAGCCCGAGGAAACGGCGAAATTGAAGACGCTCTGCGCGAGATACATCGTCCATGCCGTCATCCAGTCGGGCACTGCGGCGGTCAGCCCGGCGAGCCCGTTCAGAAGCGCATTCAGCAGGGACGCGCCGGTCGGAGAATCCCCTCCCAGAAGTAGCATGATGCCTTTCGCGGCACCGACAATGAGCGCAGCTGGCAGGAGCTGCGCCGCACCGTCGCGAAACGCCTCCATCATCTCGCCGGTCGCTCCGCCTTCGAGCTTGCCGAAGCGGGCGATGATGGCGGTAGCGATGCCCACTGCGAAGAATTGTGCGGCGATCTCGGGAAGGTAGTAGCCGCGCGTGGTGACACCCCAAGCCACCCAGGCCACGCCGAGCAGGAGCGTGGCGAGGACAAGGAGATGAGGGAAGCGCAAGGTTTGCCCGGCATGGGCATCGATGGATCCGCCGAGCGTCCCGACAGCCGGGCGCAGCCCGAGGCGGACGCTGCGGGCATAGCGCCAGGTAAAGAGCGCGCCGAGCAGGGTGAAGCCTGCCCAGATAGCCAGTCGCGGCCCCATCCCAGACATGGGCGGCAAACCTGAGATGCTCTGCGCGATCACCACGCTGAACGGGTTCATCCAGCTCGTCGCGAAACCGATCTGGCTCGCGCAAAGGCATACCAGCAGCGCGGTAATGGCATCATAGCCTGCGCGGCTCAGCGACGGCGCGAGGATGAGCGTCAGCGCGATGGCTTCCTCCGACAGGCCGAAGATCGCGCCCCCGAGAGAAAATGCGAAAAACAGCATCATCAGCAGGGTTTCGTTTTGCGCCTTGCCGCCGGGCAGCGAAGCCTGCACCGCTGCATCGATCGCGCCGGTCCGCATGATCATGCCGAACACGCCTCCGATCACAATAATGAAGGCCATCAGGCCCACGGTGGGCGAATAGCGATCGCCCGTGACCAGCCCGGCATAAAAGAAGTCGAGGAAACCCGCGCGCTCCTCATTGCCGATTATGGGCGCGGGCATGGTCGCCGATGCGGCCTGATAACTCCCCGGCACGATGCGCTTCGGATCGCCCGCCACCTCGAATTGTCCGGGAACGAAGACGAATGTCGCCGCCCATGCCAACAATGCCAGCGTGAACATGATGAGCAGTGTATCCGGCATCCGCCAGACGCGCGGCGTCGGCTGGGCGCCGCCGCCCGCGTCTTCGGCTTTCCTATCAGACATCGTCTTCTCCCGTCGTCCGCTTCTCCGGAGCCCACCATGATAGGGCGGGCCCCGGAGCCTAGCGGATTCGACCTTGCCGCCTTAGAAGCGCTTCGTCACGCGGAGCGTAGCGTAGCGGCCGATCAGGTCGTGGTTGAAGAGATCGACATTCGACGACGATCCCAGCACGCGCGGCGGGTCCTCATCGAGGATGTTTCGCACCGCCAGCTGGATAAAGCTGTCCTCCGCAAAATCGTAGCTCACGCTGAGATCGAAGGTGAGATAATCGTCGACCTCGTACTCCCGGTCGAGCGGCAGTCCCAGCGCTTCGAGGGTGCGGTCCGAGGGGTCGTCACGGTATCCGGTCTTGTAATGGCCGGACAGAGAAGCCCTCCAGGCATCCTTGCGCCAGCGGAGCTTCCCGCTCGCGATGAAGTCGGGATAGACATAGTCGCCTGCGAGCTGCTCGACCGGACTGGCTTCGGAGGCCTTGCGTTCGAAATTGAGGATGCGCGTCGCATCCAGCCGGAAGGTGAAATCGCCTGCATCACCACCGCCGAGGCGGTGCGTATAGGCGAAGTCGATCCCGTCCGTTTTCTGGAATCCCAGATTGGTGATCTGGAAATGCGCGTCGGTGACAAAGCCATTGGTGACTTCGAGACCCGGCGTGCCGGTTAGCAGTTCGCCATCGCCCACGACCGCGAATTCGCCTGCCAGCGCGCGGCGGATGAAGTCGTCCTCATCAATCCCGACCAGATCTTCGTGGCGAATGTTCCAGTAGTCGACCTGCAGCTCGATATCGGGGCTGGGCGTGATCATGACCCCGCCACCGAAACTGCGAGCGTTCTCGGCGCCCAGGGCCGGATTGCCGACATCCTCCGACAACAGCGCCTCGCCATCGCCGGTCGGATCGCCGTCGCAGGCTCCGGGCGTCGCCTCGCAGTCTACGCGATACGAGCTCAGCAGGACACCCGCGCCGCTCTGGGCAAGCGAGGGTGCGCGGAACGAGGTCGAGTAATTGGCGCGCAGGGCGAGCCAGTCGACCGGCTCCCACCGCGCGGCGATCTTGGGATTGAAATCGCTTCCAAAGCCTTCGAAATCGTCGAAACGTCCGGCCAGCTGAAGGTCGAGGCCTTGCGCCAGCGGCACATAAAGCTCGCCGAAGAGCGACCAGCTGTTCCGGTCAGCCTCGGCGCTCGTAGATGAAAATCCCAGGATCGGCTCAGGATTGTCGATCGTGGCCACGGCCACTCCGGAAGGGGTGTCGCGCAGCGTTTCACGCCGGAACTCCCCGCCAAATGCTGCCTTGAGAGGCCCTGCCGGCATCTCGAGCAGCGTACCGTTGACGCTGGCATCGAAGGCGTAGAGGCGCGATTTGCCGCTGCGTTCCGCCTCGGTGCCGAGCAGTTCGGCAACGCCGTCTTCCTGCGCGGTCTGCCCGCCGAACGGATTGTACCAGAGCGTGGTCCGTCCGTCGTCTTCGCAGGTGTCGCCGATGAAATCGGCAGTCGGCCGGGCAAGATCAACATCCCAGCGCTCGACCCGCGATCCGTCGGTACAGATATTGCCCAGGTTGAGGTCGTAGAAGTTCTGAGCGATCACCAATCCCGAAACGCCGCGCTGGACGCGGTCGTTGCCTCCGAACAGGAATGCCGCGTCGAACCGCCAGTCGCCAGCCAGATCACCGCGGAGACCCGAGGTGATGCGGTAGCTGTCGGATTCGACCTCAACGGCGCGCGGCTCGGGGATCTTGCCCCAGGCGAAGATCGGGAATCCGAAGTAGTCGCTGAAATCGCCCACGCCGCCTTCCTCGACGATGTCTGCCTGCAGCGCGGCCGGCCAGAACGGATTTTCCGGATCGATCGGCGCCCTTGAGAAATTGGCCGGTGAACTGACACCGCGCGATTCCACGCGGCTGTAGAGCACGTCGTTATACCAGGTCAGGCTGTCGGAAATCTTGAATTGGTGGGTGAACAACCCGCCAATCGTTTCCAGCCGATCCTGCACGGACACGAAAGCATTGGTGTTGACCTCGCAGAACTCGCCGAAATTGCCGAAGCCGAAATCGTCGGCGGCGCAGCCACCGTCCGCGGGCTCTTCGGTCTGGTCGAAGAACTGGAAGAACAGATCGTTGAAGCTGGGGTAGAAGCCCTGCTGGCTGGGCCGGAAGCTCTCCCGGCTGATTTCCCGGTCACGCAGGAAGAAGGGATTGCGCTTGAAATAGTCGACCACCAGCATGACCGAATTGCGGTCGCCAATGCGTGCACCGGCCACTGCCGTGAGGTTGTAGCGGCCCTCGTCGGTGCCAGCCGTGGAATTACCGTAGCTCGCGCTGAGCTCGATCCCCTCGAAGTCGTTTCGCAGGACGTAGTTGACCACGCCGGCGACAGCATCTGCGCCGTAGATCGCCGATGCACCCGACGGCAGCACTTCGACCCGCTCGACTGCGGCAAGCGGTATCGAGCTAGCGTCGATGAAGCTTTCCTGGCCTCGCGCAAAAGCGCTGATCTGGGCGCGGCGGCCATTGATAAGGGTCAGCGTGGACGAGGCGCCAAGTCCGCGCAGCGAAACCGCTGATGCGCCGACCGGAGTGTCGGATGACAGTGGACCGGCCGTGGCGGTGGAGAATGTCGCTCCGCCGCCCGAAGCAACCGGGAGGTCCTGGAGGACCTCGATGATGGTCCCGGCGCCCGATTCCACGATATCCTCGCGGTCGACGGAAATCGTCTGGACCGGGCCGTCCGATGGCAGCCCTTCGATACGGCTCCCGGTGACGACGATGACATCTTCGTCGGGCGACGCGGTGTCTTCCGTGCTGGCAGCGGTTTGCGCCAGGACAGGGGTGGAAATTCCTGCAAGCAGGAGGGCAGCGGTCCCGGAGGCGCCGCGACGGATTTTCGATTGATTTGACATGCTATGATCCCTCGAACCTTCATGGGCGACCCGATGGTCGCGTGCGAATGGTCAGGGACGGGCCCGGAATGTCTTGGGGCACGAAGAAAGCGTGCCCGAAATCCGCGCCTATCCCGCGCGGATCGAGATTACTCGTTGAACCAATCGGTGAGATGAAACTCGACCGATCGGCGTACGGCAACGAGGCCGGTTGCAGGGCAGAAGAAATGTCTGCGCATTTATATATCGTGCCATCAAACGAGCAGTCGCGCAAGATAGCGATCTCTTGCGTTATGCAGTCGCAACTTTACGACGCTCAGTCAGTCGTAAGCTTTCAGGCGATTGCGCGTGAAGGTCGAAGACGTGAAAAGCGCCGGTTAGAATACTTAGCTTGGATGTGGACGATTTGACCAAGAAGCGCTCGCAAGAAGGGTTTGGGGCATCTAATCGAGTGACTTATGTCCGCTTTAGGGGCTGCACCGACCACCGCCGAATGACCGATGTGAGGGCGAAAGCGGCCATTTGTCCGCCTACTCAGCCCAAAGGTTCTCAGCAGTCGCCTATGGGGGTGCGCAAAAATCGACGGTTTTCCGCCATTCCTGAAAAGTGGTGCCGCTTACGTGACTCGAACACGTGACCCCATCATTACGAATGATGTGCTCTACCAACTGAGCTAAAGCGGCACATTCTCTTTTCGAACCAAGAGAAGTGGAGGCCCGAGCCGGAATCGAACCGGCGTGCAAGGATTTGCAGTCCTCTGCGTAACCACTCCGCCATCGGGCCTCGCCCGGCCTCTCGACACGGGAAGCGGCCCACTAGCGATTCTGCAGGCGCATTGCAATCGCCTTACGTAACGTCAGTCTGGACGAAGCGAAAAAGCCGCGCGATGAGGGGGGATGAGCATTGCCAGCCTTACCGATCCGATCACGCCCGAGGGCGGGAATACCCGCTTCGACAATCTCGAGCACTGGATGCAGGGCCGCACGCTTTATGGCGGGGCTTCGGCGCTCATCGCCTACACGGCCGCCGTGCGCGCCTTTCCCGACCTGCCTCCCTTGCGCGCAGGGCAGGTTGCCTTCGTCGCGCCGACCGGGCCCGAGGTCGAGCTCAAGCGCGAGATCGTGCGGCAGGGGCGCAATGTGGCGCAGGTGCGCAGCGAGATCTGGTGCGAGGGGAAATGCACGCTGACCGCCTTCTGGCTGTTCGGCACCCAGCGCGAAGCCAACGCGCAGCATCCCGCCGGAAAAATCGCCGACTGGCCCGGCTCGCCCGAGGATGCGCCGGTGACCATGACCGGCAAGGGCCCCGCCTTCATTCAAAACAATTTCGAGCTGAAGAAGGCGCAGGACATCAGCGGCCCGGGAGAGCCGGTCGTGCGCCGCTGGGCGCGCCTTACGGACCGCGAGGGCCTCGATCCCGTAAGCGAACTCATCCTGCTGGGCGACGTGCTGCCGCCGGGTGCCATGCGCGCGATGCAGCGGCAGGGGCCGATCAGCTCGATCAACTGGTCCTTCAATCTCCTCGATACCGCCCCCTCCACGCGCGACGGCTGGTGGCTGTCGGAAAACGCGAGCCAGCACGCAGCCGGCGGCTATTCGAGCGAGCGGCTGCGCCTGTGGAACGCGGACGGGCAGCAGGTGCTCGACGGGATGCAATGCGTGGCGATCTTCGGGTGACGAAGGCGACAGGGCGTCAACCGGATCGCCCTTCTTCTAAAGCACTGAATTGCTATAAGAAATGCGCTTGTTTGAAGGCAGGTGACAGCGGCCCTGCCCTCGCGCGACGCGCCATTCGCCAAGGCTAGCCACCCTCCTCCGTATCCCCCATGTCGCAGACATCGCCATAGCGGGCGTCGAGCTCGCTGTCGCATTCTCCCAGCCAGTGTTCGGGACCTTGCTCGACCCGGTCGGCCAGCGCTGCCAGCTCATCCGCCTCGAAAGCGCGGGAGGGATCGTATTCCCCCTGTGGCGGCCGCACGAAGGCGCCCCGCGTCGCGAGCAGGGCCAGCGTCAGCCGCTCGTCATAGCGACGCGAGGTGCCGACCAGTTCGCCCTTGTAATAATGCGGGACTTCCACGCCGTTGAGGGCCCGGTCGAGCGCAGCCTCGGCCAGCACGTCGAAGCGCGACAGGAAGGCGGCTTCCCAGCCCTTGTCGAACGGCGTCCCGCGCAACCGGGCGCGCAGCTTGTAAGCGGACTGGCGGCTCATGCCCACCGCCCGTGCGGCGCCCGCGACATTATGCGTCGCCGCCAGTTCGCGCAGGAAAGCCGCCTGCCGCGCCTTCGTCCAGCCATCGTGGCGCGAGGGTTCGGCCTGTGCAGGAAGAGCGGTCGGAGCAGGCGCGGTGGCCTCGCCCTCGACTAAATCTTGCGAATGGGGGTCCGGATGTCTGGTCATCCGCGAGGTTAAGGCAAAAATTGACGGTGTAGGAAAGAGGCCGGTGGGGCCGGTCGGAGACGTGGGGCGACGGGTGGTCAGTTCTGGAGGATTTGGGGTGGAAAGCGGACACAGCCGTTGGCCTTGACCAAATCTACATCACTTCTGGCGCTAAGGGGTCTCGGGCGAATTTAGGAACTCCGGAAATCACTAGGCGAAGTATTTGAAAGCCAACCCACGCCTTTCCAACGATCGACGTTGATTTCTTCATCTCCAGCCCGAGCAGCGTTCTGCGCGCGAGTATATTCCCCTCGGCAGCAGCCTCTTGGAGTAGAACCACGCCTTGCTGTCTCTCGCTGGGCGACCGGTCATCCCCGACAAGAATACGGCCATATCGGCACATCGCGGGAGTATAGCCTTGAGCAGCGCCTTCTTCGTAAACGCTTCTTGCTTCACTCTCTCTTCCGAGATCGCTCAAAACATCGCCCAAACCGAGGAGGCCATACTGAGAGCCTGTCTGCGCCGATTGCCGGTAATAGACAGCCGCCTGCTCTAAGTCCTTGCTATGACCTTCACCCATTTCGCACATCCAGCCGAGAGCGTTGAGAACGTCCGGTTCGTTGCTGGGCAACAGCGCACTAAAATCTCTGAATGCCGTTTCGTAGTCATAGCGCTGCATCGCAGCCCAAGCGTCATCCTTGATTAGGCTCTCTGTGCGGGTGTCAGTTGTAGTCATTAGGCAAATGCTATTGGCAAACTGGAATGACCGCAATCACATCGGTAGCGGACAGTCTTCCCCTTCACACATCCGTAAACTTCGGCGCGCGTTTCTGCATTCCGGCCATCACCGCCTCGACCTGGTTCGGCCGCCTCATCACGGCGGCTTGTTCGACGCTTTCGGCCATCAGGACATCGTCGCCCGATTGCTCCAGCATCGCTTCGGACAGGCGCTTGGCGCCGCGGATGGCTTCGGGGTTGCGGTTGGCGATTTCCTCGGCGATGTCGTTTGCCTTGCCTAGCGGATCCTCGGACACGAAGGTGGCGAGGCCGTATCCCAGCGCCTCTTCGCCGGTAAACTCGCGGTTGGTGTAGACCAGTTCGCGCAAGACATCGTCGCGCACGTTCCCGCGCCAGAGGTGATAGCCGCCCATGTCGGGCACGAGACCCCATTTCATTTCCATGATCGCCATGCGGGTGGCGGGATGGACCACGCGGATGTCCGCGCCGCTGGCGATCTGCAGGCCGCCGCCGAAGCACACGCCGTGGACCGCCGCGATGACGGGGACCGGGCACTTGCGCCAGGTCATCGCCACTTCCTGGAAGGTGTTGGAATTGCCGTGCGTACGCTCGGTCAGCGGCTTGCGCTCCCCGTCGGGCGCGGCGGTGAAGCTGGACACGTCGAGCCCGGCGCAAAAGGCACGCCCCTCGCCCGCCAGCACGACGGCGCGCAGCCCTTTCATGTCGCGCAATTTCTCCCCCGCCTCGATGATCGCTTCGAACTGCGCCGGGTCGAGCGCGTTCATCTTGTCGGGGCGGTTGAAGCGGACCTGCGCGACGCCGTTGTCGGCAAGGTCAATCGTAACGCGATTTTCTGCTGGCATGGGACTGGACCATTCTCGGCTGTTCGGGGCCACAGTCCTGCGCGATCGGCTGCACCCTGTCCACCCGAAGATATTCGACCGAAGGACGCTTGCCGATTTGGTAGCCGCCGCTCTCATGCGTCTGCACCACCCAGCCCACGCCGCTGACGGACAGCTTGGCGCGCAGGCGCGAGACATGCACCTCGAGCGAGTTGGTCTCCGGCTCGTGCTTTAGCCGCCAGACATCGCGCAGCAGTTCCTTCTTGCCGACCGGGCGATGCGGCGTTTCGGCGAGCCGCCACAAAAGGCCGAACTCGCGCGGGTGGAGGCCGATCCACGTGCCCGAGACCTTCGCATCGCGGTGGAACAGGTCGAGCAGGACGGGGCCGATGCGCTGCTGGCGCGGGATCTGGCGTTCCAGCCCGTCCAGCTTGAGCAGCCGCGCGGCGAGTTCGACCAGCGCGACCTCCATCGGCAGCGCGTCGCCGAAGCCTTCGCCAATCAGCTGCGCGCGAACCTCCGGCTCGTCGACGCCCACGCAGATGGCGCTCTGCTTGTTTGGCACCTCTCGCCAGTCCGAACACCGAAAGCCGATCCGCCAGTCGAGCAGAACCGGAACGCCGCGGCGCAGAGAGGCCGCACGAAAGTCGCTGCGCAGCCCCCAGCCCAGCATCCGCAAATCCCATCGCCCCGGAGGCGCCGGTGCGACCGACAACCACGTATATTCAGCAAGTTCCACTGGGCCACTCCATAGCCCTCCCGCCTGCTTACTTCAAAAGCACACCGCGGCAGGAAGGGGCATACGAGGAACTACCTATAGGTGGTTTACCGGAGCGTTTACCGTTCGTGATCGGAGAGGAATTTCCTGATGTTGCGCGCCGCCTGCCGGATGCGCTGTTCGTTCTCGACCATGGCGATGCGGACATAGCCCTCGCCCTCCTCGCCGAAGCCGACACCGGCGGCGACCGCTACCTCGGCCTCCTGCAACAGGCGCTTGGAAAATTCGAGACTGCCCATGTGCTCGAAGCCCGGCGGCAGCTTGGCCCAGGTGAACATGCTGGCGGGCGGGTTCGGGATGGCCCAGCCGGCGCGGGTAAAGCTTTCGACCATCACGTCGCGGCGGTGCTGGTAGCGGGCGCGGTTCTGCTCGACCACTTCCTGCGGCCCGTTGAGCGCGGCGCAGGCGGCGGCCTGGACCGGCGTGAAGGCGCCGTAGTCGAGGTAGCTTTTCACCCGCGTCAGCGCGGCGATCAGCTTCTGGTTGCCGACGCAGAAACCTATGCGCCAACCGGCCATCGAGAAGGTCTTGGACATGGAGGTAAACTCCACCGCAATGTCCTTTGCCCCCGGAACCTCGAGGATCGAACGCGTCGGCTTGCCGTCGTAATAAAGCTCGGAATAGGCAAGGTCGGACAGGACCCAGACCTCGTTGCGCTTCGCCCAGGCAACCAGCCGCTCGTAGAAATCGAGATCGACCGTCTCGGCCGTCGGATTGCTTGGGTAGTTGACCACGAGCACCGTCGGGCGCGGCACGGTGTAGGCCATCGCGTTGTCGAGCGCGCGCCAGTAATTCTCGTCCGGCGTGGTCGGCACGCTGCGGATCGTGGCGCCGGCGATCATGAAGCCATAGGTGTGGATCGGATAGGCCGGGCTCGGCGCGAGGATCACATCGCCCGGCGCGCTGATGGCGGTGGCCATGGAGGAGAGGCCCTCCTTTGAGCCCATCGTCACCACCACCTCGCGCTCGGGATCGAGTTCCACCCCGAAGCGCCGATCGTAGTAATTTGCCTGGGCGCGGCGCAGGCCGGGGATTCCCTTCGACTGCGAATAGCCATGCGCGGTGGGCTTCTGCGCGACCTCGCAAAGCTTGTCGATCACGTGCTGCGGCGGCGGCTGGTCCGGGTTGCCCATGCCGAGGTCGATGATGTCGCGCCCCGCCTGCCGGGCCGCGTGCCGCATCGCGTTGACCTCCGCGATCACATAGGGAGGCATACGTTTGATGCGGTAGAATTCGTCGGACATTTCGCCTCTTGTGTGCGTTGTTTCGTCACACTGATTACCTATTCGCGCCCCAAGCGCAAAGCGCTCGCTATATTGGCGACGCGAATTATCTTAGAGACCCGAGAAGAGCCGCTTTCACGGCCGGAGACATAGATGACCGAAACGCCCGATCCCTTCACCAATCTCTACGAACATCCGGCCAAGCTGATGCGCGCCATGTTCGCGCCGATGACCGGCGGGATGGATCCGCAGATGATGATGGGCGAGGCGCCGATGAAGCCGGAGGACGCGCAGGCCTGGGCCGAAACGGGCGCGAAATTGCAGGCGCTCTGGGCGCAGTACCAAGCCGAGCAGATGAGCAATCCGCAGGCTCTGGTCCCCTATTTCGATCCGGCGCGCTGGATGGCACTCGCCACCGACTGGTACAGGCAGATGCCGATCGCACAGGCCGAACAGCAAAAGGCGCTGTGGGACGAGGGCATGGAGCTGTGGAACACGGTGCTCGGCCAGTACGGTCTCGGCCCCAAGGCCGCCGATGGCATGGACGGCGAGGTCGAACTGCCGCGCAAGGACCGCCGCTTCGCCGACGAGAAATGGCGCGCGCACCCTGCCTTCGCGCTGATCCACCAGACCTATCTCTTCCTTGCCGAGCGGGTCGAGCAGATGGCCGACAGCATGGAAGGGCTGAACCCGCAGCAGCGCGAACAGCTCAAATTCACCACAAAGGCGATCACCGAAGCGGCGAGCCCGGCCAATTTCCCGCTCCTCAACCCCGTGGTGATGGAGCGCACGCTCGAGACCAAGGGGCAGAACCTGGTCAAGGGAATGGAGCATTTGCTCGCCGACATGCGGCGCGGGCAGCTCAGCCACACGGATGCGAGCGCCTTCACGCTGGGCGAGAACATCGCCACCACGCCGGGCAAGGTCGTTCACGAGACGCCGCTCTACCAGCTGATCCAGTACACGCCGACCACCGAGAAGGTCATGGCGACCCCGCTGGTGATCTTCCCGCCGTGGATCAACCGTTTCTACATCCTCGACCTCAACGAGAAGAAGAGCTTCGTGAAATGGGCGGTCGAGCAGGGCGTCACCGTCTTCATGGTCAGCTGGAAGTCGGCCGATGCCAGCATGAAGGACGTGATCTGGGACGATTACGTCCGCGCGCAGATCGACGCGATCGACCATATCCGCGCCCGCCTCGATGTGCCGAGCGTCCACGCGATCGGCTATTGCGTCGCGGGTACGACGCTCGCCGCCACCCTCGCCCTGCTCCATCGCCGGGGCGAAGAGGACAAGGTCAAATCGGCCACCTTCTTCACCGCGCAGGTCGATTTCGAGAAGGCGGGCGAATTGCTCAATTTCATCGACGACAGCCAGCTCGGCACGATCAAGGCGCTTTCGCCCGACGGCTATCTCGACGGTCGCTACATGGCGGCGACCTTCAACCTGCTGCGCGGCACCGACCTGATCTGGAACTACGTCGTCAACAATTACCTGCTGGGCGAGGACTATCCGGCCTTCGACCTGCTGCACTGGAACGGCGACGTCACCAACCTGCCCGCCAAATGGCACCAGCAATATTTGCGCGACCTCTATCGCGACAACCGGCTGGTGGAGGCCGACGCGCTGAGCGTCGACAACACACCGATCGACCTCGGCACGGTCAAGACGCCGACCTATGTGCAGGCGGGCAAGGAAGACCATATCGCCCCGGCCGAAAGCGTCTGGCGCCTGAAGGAACATTTTACCGGCCCGATCAAGTTCGTGCTGGCGGGATCGGGCCACATCGCCGGGGTGGTCAACCCGCCGTCCTCGGGCAAGTACCAGTACTGGACCAACGACGGCGAGCCCCGCAACCTCGCCGAATTCCGCGAGGGCGCCCAGGAGCACCCCGGCAGCTGGTGGCCCGACTGGATCGACTGGCTGCGCACCCAGGACGGCGAAACCGTTGCCGCGACGGGCAAGCGCAAGCCGGGCGGAAAGGGCGATGTAGTGATCGAGGACGCGCCGGGACGCTACGTCGCCACGCGCTGATCGGCGCTATAACGCGCTGATAACACGGCTTGCCGCACCTCATTGTGCACTGCACAAAAACCCCTTGACTTCGCAGCTGCAATGCCTATTTTGTGCAGTGCAACATAAAGCGAGGTTATTCCCATGGCCGAGAGCCAGACCAAAATCGATGCTGCTGCCGAGAAGGCTTATGCCGCGGCTGCCGAAAAGAAGACCGCCGAGGTGAACACCGCGGCTGTCGCCAAGGCAGTCGAAGCGGACAGCCCGGCGCCGGTGAAGACCGACAAGGTCGCCAAGGCCGTTGCAGCTCCCGCGAAAAAGGCGCCCGCCAAGAAGGTCCCGGCGAAGAAGAAGCCGGCCGCCAAGAAGGCAGCTCCCAAGAAGACCGTGGCGAAGAAGGCCGCTCCGAAGAAGGTTGCCGCCAAGAAGGCAGCTCCTGCGAAGAAGCCGGCTACCACGACCTCCGCTACCCCGATTACCAAATTGAAGGACACCATCATGGCCACTGCCAAGAACGCTAAGACCACCGACTACACCGCCAAGGCGAAGGAAATGGCTGCCGAAGCGCAGACCCGCGCCAAGGCTGCTTACGACAAGGGTGCCGAAATGACCCAGGGCGTCGTCGAATTCCAGAAGGGTAACTTCGAAGCTCTCGTCGAAAGCGGCAAGATCCTTGCCGGCGGCATGCAGGACATGGGCCGCACCTATGTCGAAGAAGCCAAGTCGGCTGCCGAAACCGTCCAGGGCGACGTCAAGAAGTTCGCTGCCGTGAAGTCGCCGACCGAGCTGTTCCAGCTCCAGGGCGAAATCGCACGCCGCAACTTCGACGCCATGGTCTCGACCACCTCGAAGAACACCGAAGCCATGCTCAAGCTCGCCAACGAAGCCTTCGCTCCGCTGTCCAGCCGCATGAGCCTCGCTGCCGAGAAGGTCCGCAAGGCCGCCTAAGCGCGAATAGCATTTACCAGCTTCAACCCGCCGGGCATCTCTCTCCTCTCTCCCTTGCCCGGTAGTTGGAAACGGCGGGTCGGATGGCACCATGTGTCGTCCGGCCCGTTTGCTTGTGCAGCGGATACTCGTAACGGCGAACATGGTTTAGCCACTTGCGATTCCGCAAAGCCTTACGATATTGGCGCGCTGACATGACCCATCCCTTCCGCCTCCACACGATCCGCGCCGCCGAAGACGGCGATGACGATACGCGCGAAGGCGACGGCCAGGTCGCCATCGCCACCAAGACCCGCGCCAAGCCCAAGAAGCCCAGCCAGTACAAGGTGCTCCTGCTGAACGATGATTACACCCCGATGGAATTCGTGGTGATCGTGCTGAAGCGCTTCTTCCGCATGGACATGGAAGAGGCGACCCGCGTCATGCTGCACGTCCACCAGAAGGGCGTCGGCGTCTGCGGAATCTTCCCCTACGAAGTCGCCGAAACCAAGGTGAACCAGGTGATGGACTTCGCGCGCCAGAACCAGCACCCGCTCCAGTGCACGCTGGAAAAGGCGTAAGGCGATAGCCTTCTTCGGCCATCCCGAGCCCGATCCGGTGGGCGAAGGACAGGAAAGCGTCTGGGACTACCCCCGCCCCGCCATCGCCGAACCTACCGACCGGCACATCGTCATCCGCCATCGCGGCGTGACGCTGGCCGATACGCGCGGAGCCTGGCGCACGCTCGAAACCAGCCACCCGCCGACCTATTACCTGCCTCCACAGGACATTGCGTCCGCTCATCTCCAGCCTAATCCGCAGCGTTCGCTGTGCGAATGGAAGGGCCAGGCGCGCTATTGGGATGTGGTCATCGGTGACGAGCGGATCGAAGCGGCGGCGTGGAGCTATGCCGACCCCACCGCCGCTTTTGCGCCCATCGCCGATTTTCTCGCCTTCTATCCCGAGCCATTCGACGAATGCCTGGTCGACGGCGAACAGGTCACGCCCCAGCCGGGCGGCTTCTACGGTGGGTGGATTACCAGCCGCGAGGCCGGCCCCTTCAAGGGCATTCCCGGCAGCCGGTTCTGGTAGGGCATGACGCGCGCCGATTTTGCCGCTAGGGCCGTGCCCCAAGTGACCCAATAGCCGGAACCCGAGTGCTCAATTTCCTCCCCGCAATCGACCGCTACATCGCCCGGCTCGTGATCGTGCCGATGGTGGGCGTGTTCGTGCTGGCAGCGTCCTTGCTGGTGCTCGACAAGATGCTGCGGCTGCTCGATTTCGTCGCGGTCGAAGGCGGCCCGGTCGGCGTGGTCTTCAAGATGCTTGCAACGCTGCTGCCGGAATACGCGAGCCTTGCCATTCCGCTGGGCCTGCTGCTCGGCATACTGCTTGCCTTCCGCAAGCTGGCAACGACGAGCGAGCTCGATGTCTTCCGCGCCGTGGGGATGAGCTATGGCCGCCTGCTGCGCGTGCCTTTCCTAATTACCGGCATACTGATGGCGCTGAATGTCGCGCTGGTGTTCTTCATCCAGCCGGTCAGCCGCTTCACCTATGAACGGCTCGAATACGAACTGCGCTCGGGCGCGCTGGGCGCCTCGATCAAGGTCGGCGAGTTCACCACGCTGGCGGACCGCATGGCGCTTCGGATAGAGGAAAGCGAGGACGACGGGCGGCAGCTGAAAGGCATCTTCGCGCGCGTCGCCAACGACAAGGGGCAGGTGCTGTCGATCAGCGCCAAAGAAGGCAATTTCCTCGCCACCACCGACGATCCCGACACGATCATCCTGCGCCTGACCGAAGGCACCATCGTGCAGGACACCGGCAGCCAGACGCCGCGCGTGCTCACCTTTTCGCGGCACGACCTGCCGATCGACCTGCCCGCGATCGAAGAGTTCCGCGCCCGCGGCGAGGATGAGCGCGAGTATATCCTGCCCGAATTGCTGCGCATCGGCTGGGCCGACAACGAGACCGAGAGCAAGCGCGACGCCTCTCAGGCGAGTTTCAATTTCCGGCTGGTCGAGGTGGTGATGATGGCGCTGATGCCGCTGCTGGCGGTGGCGCTGGGCATACCGCCCAAGCGAAGTACCAGCGCGCTCGGCGTGTTCCTCTCGATCATCATGGTCGTCGCCTATCACAAGGTGAACCAATACGGGGAGGACCTCGCCGCGATCGGCATGTTCGATCCGATCCTGGCGCTATGGGTGCCGTTCTTCCTCTTCGCCGCGCTGATCTTGTGGATGTATTACCGCGTCGCCTTCGTGCCCGGCGGACAGGCCATCGGCGCGCTGGAGAACTGGTTCGCCAAGATCTCCAAGCGCATCGGCAAGCTCTTCCGCCGCAATCGGCGCGTGGTGCTCGACGATGGCGATGAGGCGACCAGCTGATGCAACTCGACTTCTTCCCTTCGGCAACGCTGACGAAATATCTCGCCAAGCTGTTCGTGGTGCGCATCCTTGCGGTGCTGGTCATGCTGGTGCTGGTGCTGATGATGCTCGACCTGCTGTCGAACAGCGGCAAGATCCTCGCGGTTGAGGGCAACGGACAGGGCGAGCTGCTGACATACGCCAGCCTGCGCGTGCCGCAATTGATCCAGCGCTTCCTGCCCTATTCGGTGCTGCTCGCGACGCTAATCTCGCTCGTCACGCTGAACCAGAACAGCGAGGTCATCGCGATGAAGGCGGCCGGCCTCTCGGCGCACCAGGTGCTGGCCCCGCTGCTGCTCACCGCGCTGGTCGTGGGCGGCGTGTCCTTCGTTTTCAACGAACGCGTCGTTACCCGCGCGACCGCCACCCTGAAGGCGTGGGATGCGGCCGAATGGGGGCCGGTCCCGGAGGAATCCTCCGTTCGCGCCAATGTCTATCTTGCCGACGGAAGCAATGTGCTGACCGCCGCGCAGCTGACCGGCTCGGGCGACGCCATCCGCATGCGCAACGTCACCTGGTACCGCCGCAGCCCCGAAGGCACGATCGTCGAACAGGTCGATGCCGAGCGCGCGACTTACGCGGGGCCCGGCTGGCGGCTGGAGAATATCGAGCGCTTCGAGGTCGCCGCGGCCGCTTCCAGCACGGGTGACAGCCTCGTCGTCGGCGAAGGGCTCACGCCCGACCAGATCGACCTTGCCAAGATCGACCCCGAGGCGGTGCCCTTTTGGGAGCTTGGGCCGCAGATCGAGGCGTTCGAGGACGCCGGGCGGCGCACCGGCGAAATGCGCGCCAAGTGGTGGCACAAGCTGTCCGGCCCGCTCTCCTCCTTCCTCATGCCGCTGCTGGGCGCGGTCGCCGCTTTCGGCCTTGCCCGTTCGGGCCAGCTGTTCGTGCGCGCGCTGATCGGCATGGCGCTGGGCTTTGCCTATTTCGTGGTCGACAACGCCGCGCTCGCCATGGGCAGTTTCGGCGGCTACCCGCCCCTGCTCGCCGCCTGGGCGCCCTTCTTCCTCTTCGCGCTGATCGGCGAGACGGTCCTCATCCGCACCGAGGAATGAGCGATTTCTCCATCCGGCTGGCGCGGGCGCAAGATGCCGATGCGCTGCCCGCAATCGAATTGGCTGCGGGCAAGCTTTTCGATGGCATGGAGGGCCTATCGTGCGTTTCTGGCATGGATGCCGTTTCCGCCGACGAGCAGCGCAGGCTCATCCGCAAAGGCCATTCACTGGTGGCGGAAGCCGACGGGCGCATCATCGGCTTCCTGTCGACCGAACCCTTGCGCCGCGAGCTGCATATCCGTGAATTCTCGGTCCACCCTGATCATCAGGGCCAAGGTATCGGAGGCGTGCTCCTTCGCGCTGCAGAGATCGACGCGCGCAACAGCGGCTTTGCGGCGCTCACCCTCACAACCTTCGTCGACGTGCCGTGGAATGGTCCTTTCTACGCTCGCCACGGGTTTGAGACCGTCACCGACCTTGATGCCCACCCCCGCCTCAGGGCCAATATAGAGCAGGAGGTGCAACACGGCCTGCCACGCGGCCGGCGTATCGCAATGATCCGCTTCCTCGATTGACGAATTTCGGGAACCGCCTCAATTCCGGCGCATTGATGACACAATGTTGCCATAAAGGAGATTTGGCATGAAGAAGTTCGCAATTCCCGCCCTCGCCGCAGCCATCGCCCTTTGCGCCTGCGCCGAAGCAGAAGCCCCGGCCGATGACGGCACCGACACCGTTGTTGTCGAAGAGCCGGCTGCAACCGAAACCACCGTCGTGACCGAACCCGCCATGGAAGGCGAAGAAGGTTCGAGCGTCATGATCGACGGCGCCGATGTCGACGCCACGATCAGCGAAGACGGTGTCCAGGCGGATATCGACGCCAACTAAGCTTACGCTTTCACCGGGTCGCAGACCCCGTGTTTAAGGGCCGTTCCCAATCACCGAGGGGAGCGGCCCTTTTTCGTGCCTGCGCCTATTTGCGCCCCATGGTGCTGCGCGCGATGCGCGCCACCAGCACGCCCATGCCGGCATGGTTGGCGCCGTGATAGGTCGAGGCCTCGCCCAGTTCTCGTGCCAGGCGGCGGTGCGCCTCGGGCAGCGAATGATAGGGCATCGAGGGCATCAGGTGATGCAGCGCATGATAGCGCAGGCCCACCGGCGCCCAGATTTCCGCGATGCGGCCGGGCGGCGGCACGTTCACGCTGTCGAGGAACTGGGCCGTGACGGTCATCGCCTCGCCCTCGTTCTCCCACAGATGGGCCACCAGCGTGCGCAGCTGGTTGAGCAGCGCCACGACCGAGGCGACGCCCAGCGCCACCAGCAGAGGCTTCCAGCCGAAAGCAAAGACGCTGCCGATCAGCGCCCAGGCCCAGATCGCACCGGCGGCCTCCTGCATCAGGACGCGCGGGCGCAGGTCGCCTTCGGGCGCACGGCGGCGGAATTCGGGATTGATCGCCAGCGCGCTCGCCCGCTGCCACGTCAGGCGGCGGATCGGCGGAATGATCGCGCCAAGCGGGACCAATACCGCAAAGCGGAACAGCAGGGCGACGGGCGCGAGGATTGCGATGATGACGAAAAGCGGCAGGCTCCACGCGTTCATCAGCGCGAGGGGCAGGTATTCCGGATCCTCCACCGTGCCGTATTGCGTCCGCTTGTGGTGCAGCGTGTGCACCTGCTCGTACATGAAGGAGGGCGTCAGCATGGGCACGCCGACCAGCGCATTCCACGCAGTGCGGAAGCCCGGCAGCGCGCCGTTCCGGAAGTGCGAAATCTCGTGGATGAACAGCAGCGCGCGGTAGAGCGACAGGACCGACACGACGGCAAACGCGATGGCGACAGCTGTGTTCTCGGCAAGGATGGCACCGGCCAGCGAGCCGTATCCGACGAGCGCAGAAAGCACCATGTCGGTCCAGTAAATCGCCGCGCGGTGCTCGGCGATATCCTTGGTCAGGTCGCGGGCAGCGCGCAGCATCGCCTTGTCGTCGGCGATCTGCGAGTGCCAGCCTCGCTCGCGCGCGGCGGACGCGGATTTTGCAACAGCGATGGTCTGTTCGGCGTTCATGGTCGTAATTTCCTGGGGCGCCCCTTAAGGCAAAGGCACGAAAAAGGACAGTCTCCGCTTTCGATCATAGTGATCGCGTGCGCGCGGCATCCTTGACAAAGAACGGCTAGCCTACACAGGGCTAACCGGGGCTGAACGAAGGAATGCTGGTGTCCAACAACGATATCGTGATCGAACCCGTCGATGGCAAGAAAGGGCGCGCCGCCTTTGTCGACCTGGGACGTCAATTCGCTGCTCGCGAGCCGCATTACGTGCCGCAGCTGCGCTCCGAACAGCTCGAACTGGTCGATCCGGCCAAAAACCCGTTCTTCGGCCACGCCACCGTCCAGCTTTTCATCGCGAGGCGTGCCGGCAAGCCTGTCGGGCGCATCGCGGCGCATATCGACCATCTTGCGCTAGAACTGCCGCGTGAGCAGGGCATGGGGCCGGGTACGGGCATGTTCGGCTATTTCGACGCCAAGGACGAGGAGGTCGCCCACGCCCTCCTTACCCGCGCCCGCGAGTGGCTGGCGGAAAGGGACATGACCCGCATGATCGGGCCGATCTCGCTCTCGATCTGGGAAGAGCCCGGCCTGCTGGTGAAGGGACAGGACCATTCGCCCATGATCATGATGGGCCATCACCCGGCGCATTACGCGGGCTGGATCGAAAGCTTCGGCATGACCGAAACCAAGCGCCTGCTGACCTACGACCTCGATATCCAGAAGGGCTTTCCCAAGCTGGTCCAGCGCATCGTGACCTCGGGCGAGCGCAACGAGCGTATCCGCATCCGCCCTATCGACATGAAGCGCTGGGACGAGGAAATACGCACGGTCCTCCATATCCTCAACGATGCCTGGTCGGACAACTGGGGTTTCGTCCCCTTCACCGAAGCCGAGATCGATCACGCCGCGAAGAAGATGAAGCCGATCATCAAGCCGCGGCTCAACATGATCGCCGAACTGGACGGCCGCCCGGTCGCCTTCATGATGGTGCTGCCCGACATCAACGAAACGCTGAAGAAGGTGGACGGCAAGCTGCTCCCCTTCGGCTGGTTCCGCCTGCTGCGCTGGCTGCGCAAGCCCATGGGCGCGGGCATGCGCGTCCCGCTGATGGGCGTGCTCAAGGAATTCCAGAGCTCGCGCCTTGCCAGCCAGCTCGCCTTCATGATGATTGAGTTCATCCGCCGCAATGCGATCGAAGATTATGGCAGCAAGCGCGGCGAAATCGGCTGGATCCTCGACGATAACAAGGGGATGGTCGCGATCGCCGACACCATCGAAAGCACCATCAACCGCGAATATGTGATTTACGAAAAAGCGCTCTGATCCGGAGAAGCGTGGCAGCCTCGCCACAATAGGGGCGAATTTGCCACTCGCGGGAACTTGAGCGCGCCCCCCGGCCTTTTCTTAGCGAGGGGCCCTGCGCAAGGCTGCGGTCCCGCAAATCGGGATCGATGGAACGCGCGTGAAGAAGTCTAGGAAAGCCGCCGATAGAATGCCCCGCCGGGTGCTGCTGGTGGAAGACGACGCGATTATCGGCCTCGCGATCGAAAGCGCCCTGCTGGATGCGGGTGTACGCGAAGTCGGCATATGCCCGACAACCGACGAAGCACTGGCCGCCCTGCGCGACACCCCGCCCGAAGTCATCATTCTCGACGTGCATCTCGCCGATCGCGACGACGGCTGGGCGATCGCGGAACTGTTGCGCACGCTTGGCCCCGACCGCCCCCGCATCATCTTTTCGACCGGTATGCCCGACGACATTCCGGCCGACATCGCCGAAATGGGCTGCGTGCTCGAAAAACCTTACGACGCGCAGGTGCTTGTCGACCTCCTGAGACAGCCCGAAAGGCAGGGCATCATTTCGCGCCTGCGCGGCGCGCTCAGCACCGACTGAACCGGAACCTTCACCTTTCAGGCCAACTATCATACGTCCGCCCGGCGGAGGCTTGCTGGTGCCGAAATGGCGACCTTCCGCCACCCCTCGCCTGAACCGAAAAAAAGGCCTCCGCTCTCTTGGAGCGAAGGCCTTTCGGGATCGTATCACCAGCCGCTTGGACGGGAGGGGGGGTCTCGGCGGTGACATAGACTAAATGACCCGACAAGAATGGGGTTCCCGCCTTAAGCAAATTTTTTCGCCATCTTTGAATACGCTGCCTAACCGCCTGTAAGATTGGGGTCAGATATAGGGGCGGTGGCCCTTCCGGCTGCGGTCGAAATTCGCGTATTCGGATGCCTTGCCCATATCGGGCACGCGGATCTCCCGCGCATTCCATTCGACAAGCCCTTCCTTGTCGAGCGCCCGGATAGTCCGGTTGGTGTGGACGAGCGAAAGCCCCAGCATATCGGCGATCTGCGACTGGGTAACCGGGATGGACAGCGCGTTGCCATCATGCGCCACGCAGGTCGCCAGCGCCCGGTCGAGGAGCCACACGGCAAGGAACACCACGCGCTCCTTCGCGCTGCGCTGGCCGAGCGAAACGATATGCCCTTCGAGTGCGGTCTCTTCCTTGGCGGCGAGCCAGGTCACGTCATAGCCCAGCTGCGGATTGTCCTTGATGAGATGCACGAAATCGCTGCGCTTGAAATGGCACAGGCGCGAAGGGATTAGCGCCTCCACCGAATGGCTCGAAGGTTCGTCGAACGCGCCCTGCAGGCCGACGAGGTCGCCGGGAAACATGAAGTTCACGATCTGGCGCCTTCCGTCCTCCAAAGTCCGGTAGCGGATCAGCACGCCTTCGAGCACGCTATAGAGGTGGCGTACGTCTTCATCCTCGTGCACCAACGGGTCGCCGCGTTCGAAGCGCCGTTCGCCCTGCTTGATGCCGTTCATATAGGCGCGCTGCTTCTCGTCGAGCGGCCTCAAGCCAGGACAGTCCAGCAGCGGGCATTTCAGGCAATCGTAGGGGTCAGCAACATCGATCAAAACCGGTCCACTCCATGTCGGTCTCGGATAGTATGTCCTCGCAATCCGTCGGAGCAAATCGTCGATTTGTCAAATCGTCCAATTTTGCAGGAGATCAAATGGAACCGAAGCCGAGGCCGGGCGTTCTCCCCGCGCAAACCACGGAAGGGGTTATATGTCGCTTGGTGACCAGATTGCTAAAAACCTGCCTTATCTCCGCCGTTACGCCCGCGCGCTGACCGGCTCGCAGGCTACCGGAGATGCCTTTGTTCGCGCCACGCTCGAAGCGGCGCTGGCAGACGAAAATCTCAAATCTTCGCTCGAGGGTGGCCGCGTGCCGCTGTACCGTGCCTTCAACAAGGTCTGGTCGAGCGCCTATATGGACGTGCCGGCCGAAGAGGGCGGGACGGGCCATGAAGGCGCAGCCCAGGATCGCCTGAAGTCGATCACGCCGCTCAACCGCCAGGCCCTGCTGCTGACCACGCTCGAAGACTTCAGCGTCGAACAGGCAGGCGAGATCATGGATCTCGAAGCCGACCAGATCGAGAAGCTGGTGCAGGAAGCGGTCGGTGAAATCGATCGTGAGAGCGCGACCAGCGTGCTGATCATCGAAGACGAACCGCTCATTTCGATGCAGCTCGAAGACCTTGTGACCTCGCTGGGCCACGAGGTCTGCGGCACCGCCGCCACGCGCACGCAGGCGCAGGAAGTCGTCGCGGAAAAGACGCCGGGCCTTGTACTGGCCGATATCCAGCTGGCCGACGGCTCCTCGGGCCTCGACGCGGTCGACGACATTCTTGCGATCGACAGCGTGCCGGTGATCTTCATCACCGCCTATCCCGAACGCCTGCTGACCGGCGACCGTCCCGAGCCGACCTACCTCGTGACCAAGCCGTTCCAGGAACAGACGGTGCGCGCGGCCATCAGCCAGGCGCTGTTCTTCGGATCGAGCCGCCCGCTCGGCTGACCCCAAGCTAAATGTTCAAAAGGGGACGGGGCCGTCCGGAGCGATCCGGGCGGCCTCTTCTTTTGTGCATAAGAGCAGATGGGGGCGCGGGGTCATGAGGATGGGTGGGCGCTCGCGCACCGTTAGAACGCGTTGCACGAGCGGAACCTGATCGACCCATGGCTGGCCCAAGCGGAAAGGCATTTCGCGCAGCGCAGGCGCCCTCGGACCCACGCTCGGACACCCGGGCTCAATGACCCCGGTGTGCGGCCTTCTGCTTGCTGCGCAATTCGAATTCGCCCGGTTCGCGGACCGGCACGAGGAGGTTGCACCGTACGCCGTCAGGATGGAATTCGAGCTCCACCGGGTGGCGCAACTCGTGCGCGACGATCTTTTCGATCAGGTCGGTGCCGAAGCCGCGCTTGCTCGGCAAACCGACGCGCGGCCCGCCGCTTTCGACCCAGTCGATGCGCGCAAGATTTTCCTTCACCAGTTCCCAATGGATCGAAATCCGTCCGCCCGGCACCGACAAGGCGCCGTATTTGGCCGCGTTGGTGGAGAGCTCGTGGATCGCGAGGCCGAGCGACAGCGCATCGTTTGGCGCGAGCTCGACCGCCGGACCTTCGGCAACGACATCGTGATCCTGGTCGCCGGTATAGGGGGCCAGCTCCACCTCGATAACCGAAGCGATGGGGGTGGTCCCCCATTCCGACTGGGTGAGCAGATCATGCGTCGCCGAGAGCGCGCGGATGCGGTTGTCGATCCCTTCGGCAAACTCGTCGAGCGAATCCGCCCGCCGCCGCGTCATCGAAACGATCGAGAGGACATTGGCGAGCGTGTTCTTGACCCGGTGGTTGAGTTCGCGGGTCAGCGAATTGCGGATCGAGTTCTGCTGCGCGAACCATTCGAGCGAACGGCTGTCCTCTTGCGCCTGCTGGGTCAGCAGCCGGGCGACCACAAGCAACAGGCTCGCCACCGCGAGACCGAACAGCAAGGTGATCATGGAGAGCGGCGAAAGCGTCGCCTCGCGCGTCGATTGGACGACCAGCATCATGGAGCGGTTTGCGAGGTCGACCTCGCGCTCGACCACCTCCCCTTCATCGGCCCATGAGGAGCTTGCCGCCATGAGGATGCGTTCGCCCCCCTGGATGTCGTAAAAGCGGACATTGGCCTCTGCTCCGGTAACGAGCTCCGAGGCTGAGGCGAGGAACTGGTCGGCGTTGAACGGGCTGTAAATGAAGCCCTTGAGCGAACGGGTCGGTCCCGTCCCGTCGAACACCGGCATATAAATAAGGAAGCCGCTTGCCTCGTTTCCGCCTTCCTGCACCAGGGTGACGCGGCCGCTCGCGGTCGGCCGCACCGTGCGGGTCGCCTGGTCCATCGCTTCGCGGCGGACCGCTTCGGAATACATGTCAAAACCCAGCGCGCGCCGGTTCCGCAGCGTGTCGGGCTGGAGATAGAGGATCGGGACAAGTTGCTGGCGCGGCACTTCCTCCAGCGAGGGGGTGACACGACTGAGGCCGACACGGCGTGAATTGAGCTGGACTTCGAAATCTTCGAGGTCGCCAGCGGTCAGCGCGGGGGCCCAACCGATCCCCTCGGCCCCGCGATAGTCGGAATCGAGCCGCAATTCGGCCACGAATTCGCGGAACAGCTCGGCGGTGATCTGGTCTTGCGCCCCGAACAGCGCCGCACCGGCGCGCAGGAAGGAAGAATTCGAATAGGCGCGCCGCTCGATTGCAGAGGCCATCGACTGGGCCTGCCGGTTCAGCTCCGCGCTCTGGCGAACACGTTCCCCGCGCTCGATCGAAAAGACGCTGACAATCGTCACCGCCGCCACGAGGAGGAAGATCGCCAGAGGGACCGCACGCGGATAGTCGACAAGCCATCGGCGCCGACTTCCCCTGCGCATGAGATCGTCCTGTACCAGCGGTATTCCTCGCGTTGTTCTTGCCCCGGTTGGCGATACTATCCGCCGCTGCCGGTAAAGTTCCGCCCTAAGGGGCTTCTTTGGAAAAATGCACGGGCATACTGGAACCGATCCCCGGTTTCTGCGTTAGGAGCGGAACCAAGGGATCGAATTATGGACCGCGCAAGCGCTTGACGCGCGAGGGTGGTCATGAAGGCAAGGGCACATTCTTCATACAATGACTTCTGAAAAACCTTCCGAAGGCAGGGCCGAGACGGGCCGGGGCAAGGAAGCGAAAGGTGAAGCAGGCCAGCGCCCCGACTGGGCGAACGGCTTGCGTCAGCTTTACGATTCCGTCGTAGAAGAAGATCTTCCCGACAGCTTCAAGGACCTGCTGGCACAACTGGATAGCAAGGACTGATGGGGGCGGAAAAACGGACGGCCTCCGAAAAGGCCGATTTCAAGCGCGAACTGACCGAAGTGGTCCCGCACCTGCGAGCCTTTGCCCGCGGTCTGTGCGGCCGTGCCGACATGGCCGACGACCTCGTGCAGGAGACCCTGCTCAAGGCGTGGGCTGCGCAGGAACGCTTCCAGCCCGGCACCAGCATGCGCGCCTGGACCTTCGTGATCCTGCGCAACGCCTATCTCACCGACATGCGGCGCAACCGCTTCCGCGGCGAGTATGACGAGACCGTGGCCGAACGCGTCCTGACCGCCCCGGCGGGCCAGGAAGAGCCGATCCACCTCTCCGACATGCACCGCGCGCTGCTGACGCTGCCGCCCGAGCGGCGCGAGGCCTTGTTGCTCGTGGGCGCGGGCGGTTTCTCCTACGAGGAAGCGGCCAACATCTGCGGCTGCGCGGTCGGCACAATCAAGAGCCGCGTGGGCCGCGCCCGCAGCGCGCTCAACACCATGCTGGCCGACGGATCGATCCCCAAGCGTTCGATCGACGACGACACCGCCCACCGCGCGATTCTCGAGGAGCTCGACGATGTCGCCGCCGGACAGGGCGTCGCGGCGCGGAGCTGATCGCAGCATGAGCGCGCTTGCCCCCGCCATCCCGGCGCGGCAGGTTGGCCGGCCATGAGCGACACCGACCCCGCAGAGCCGGGCGCTGCCCTGACGCCGCCTCCTCAGCCCGCTCCGGCGCGCAGCGGGCGGCGCATGGCCTTTGCCGAACAGGAACTGCGGCTGATCTCCGCCCTCGTGGTGCTGATCGGCCTCGGCCTGTTCTTCGCCCTGCCCTTCGTCCTGTCGATCGGCTCGGTGGTTTTCCTGCCCGTGGTGACCGCGGTGATCCTGACGGTCATCCTCTCGCCGCTGGCCGACAAGCTGACCGGATGGGGCCTGCCGAACGCGCTCGCGTCGGTGCTCGCCTTGCTGGTGTTTTTCGCGATCCTCCTGTTGGCTCTCGCGCTGATCCTGCAGCCCGCCGTCGCACTGTTCGACGAGCTGCCCGGCATGGCCGAGCAGGTCGGATCGCGCTTTGCCGAACTGCGCAACGAGTTCGCCTGGGTCGCCCAGATCAATGAGCAGCTGGCCGAACTATTCGATCGCGGAGAGGGACGCGAAGTGGTGCTGGCCTCGCCCACGCTTCTCGAAACCGTCGCCATCGCTACGCCGACCGTGGTGATCGAGGTCATCCTCACGCTGCTGATGGCCTTCTTCATGATCGAAGCGCGGGTCAGGCTGCGGCAGAAGCTATTGTTCGGCCGGACCAGTTTCGGCACCAGCATCAAGGCCGCGCGGGTGCTGCGCGAGGTGCAGGACCGGGTGGCCGCCTATATCCTCACCGTCGGCCTCATCAACGCCGGGGTCGGCGTGGTCGTGGCACTCGGCGCATGGGCCATGGGGATCGACGCACCGATCATGTGGGGCGGACTTGCCGCCATCCTCAATTTCCTGCCCTATATCGGGCCAACCATCATGATCGGCCTGCTCGCCCTCTTCGGCATCGGCACGACCGAAACGGTGGTGCTCGGCCTCATCCCTGCGGCCGCCTATCTGGCGCTGCACACCGTCGAAGCCAATGTGATCACCCCGTCGATCCTCGGCGCGCGCTTCACCATGAACCCGGTGATGATCCTGATCGCCCTGTCCTATTTCACCTGGATCTGGGGCGTCTTCGGGGCCCTGCTATCGGTCCCGATCCTGCTCATGCTGACCGCGCTGTTCGACCATGTCGGCAGGCCCAACCTCGTCGGCTTCATCTTCGGCGAGCCGCTCTTCTCGAACAATCTGATGGAACTGGGCGCAGACGACCCCTCACCGAAATAGCCCCTCCAACAAAAAGGCCCGCCGGGCGATTGCCGGCGGGCCTTATCGTTATTCGCTGCTCGGTGCGATCAGCAGGGATACTGCCAGGTCGTGCCGCGCGCGAGGTTCTTGCTGGCGAAGCTCCAGTTGAGCTTGCCGTTGACCGCTTCCAGATATTCCGGACGCGCGTTCTGGTGGTCGAGATAATAGGCGTGTTCCCAGAGGTCGATCACCAGCAGCGGGTTGAAGTCGCCCTGGTCGGCCAGCGTGTCGCCATCGTGCGTTTCCTCGATGGTCAGCTCGCCATCCTTGACCGCCAGCCAGACCCAACCGCTGGCGAAGTGGCCTGCGCCGCGTTCCTTCAGCTTGGTCTTGAGATCGGCAACCGAACCGAAAGCGCTTTCGATCATGGCTTTCAGCTCGTCCGAAGCGGCGGTTTCTTCTGCGGCCAGCGAATGCCAGTAGAAGCCGTGGTTCCAGCTCTGGGCGGAGTTGTTGAACAGGCCCTGGTCGCTACCACGGGCCGAGGCGATTACCTCTTCCAGCGTCTTGTCGGCCAGATCGCCGCCTTCGATCGCTGCGTTGGTCTTGTCGATATAGGCCTTGTGGTGCTTGCCGTGATGGTAGCTCAGTGTCTTGGCGGAAACCGCCGGTTCGAGAGCGGTGTCGTCGTAAGGAAGGTCGATCAGCTCGAACGCCATGGAATTTTTCCCCTTTGAAAAACGGTAGTGTGAACTCACGCAGGCGATCGCCTGCTTGCGACCCTAACGCATGGAACCGCGCGTGGTTGCACTAGGGCGCGACGAGCGGAACGGAAAGGGGGGCAAGCGGTCTTTTCTTAAGTCGCCATTCACGCCAGAAGGGCGCGCGAGGCAAAACCACGAAAGGCTTTCATGGCACGGACATACTTCGGCACCGACGGAATTCGCGGCCGCACCAACGAAGGCGTGATGACCGCCGAGATCGCGATGAAAGTCGGCCAGGCGGCGGGCACGCATTTCCTGCGCGGCGGGCACAGGCACCGGGTCGTGATCGGCAAGGATACACGCCTGTCGGGCTATATGGTCGAAAGCGCGCTGGTCGCCGGCTTCACCAGCGTCGGCATGGACGTGATCATGACCGGGCCGCTGCCCACGCCTGCCATTGCGCTCCTCACCCGCGAGATGCGCGCCGACCTCGGCGTGATGATCTCCGCCAGCCACAACCCGTTCGAGGATAACGGCATCAAGCTCTTCGGCCCCGATGGCTACAAGCTGTCGGACGAGGCGGAGATGGCCATCGAGACGCTGATGACGCAGCAGCCCCTCCTCGTCAGCCCCGACCGGATCGGACGCGCGCGCCGGATCGACGATGCCAGTGGGCGCTACATCCACGCGGTGAAGCAATCGGTGGCGAGCGACGTGCGCTTCGACGGCCTCAAGGTCGTAGTCGATTGCGCCAACGGCGCGGCGTACAAGGTCGCGCCCAGCGCGATCTGGGAATTGGGCGCGGAAGTCATCGCCATGGGCGTCGAGCCCAACGGCACGAACATCAACCGCGATGTCGGCTCGACTTCCCTCGATGCAATCAAGGCACGCGTGGTCGCAGAAGGCGCGCATATCGGCATCGCGCTCGATGGCGATGCCGACCGGCTGATCGTGATCGACGAGAAGGGTAACACGGTCGATGGCGACCAGATCATGGGCCTCATTGCCACGCGCCTCAACGAACGCGGCGACCTCAAGGGCGGCGGCGTGGTGGCGACGGTGATGAGCAACCTCGGGCTGGAACGCTATCTGGAAAGGCAGGGCCTGACGCTCGAGCGTACCAAGGTCGGCGACCGCTATGTCCTCGAACGTATGCGGCAGGGCGGATTCAACGTCGGCGGCGAACAATCGGGGCACATGATCCTGAGCGATTACGGCACGACGGGTGATGGCACGGTGGCGGCACTGCGCGTGCTGGCCAGCGTGGTCCGCTTCGGCAAGCCGGCGAGCGAGCTGCTCCATGTCTTCGATCCCGTCCCCCAATTGCTCAAGAACGTGCGCTATTCGGGCGGGAAGCCGCTGGAGAACGAGACCGTTAAAAGCGTGATCGCGGAGGCGGAGAAGGAACTGGAAGGTAAGGGCCGCCTCGTCATCCGTCCCTCGGGCACCGAGCCGGTCATCCGCGTCATGGCCGAGGGCGACGACGCGCGACAGGTCGAGACGGTGGTCGACCGTATCTGCGATGCCGTGAGGGAGGCCGCCTGATGCTGGAAATGCGTCCCGATTGCGAACGCTGCGGCACGGACTTGCCCGCCGAGGCGTCCGGCGCCTTCATCTGCAGCTTCGAGTGCACCTATTGCGCCGACTGCGCCGATGCGCTGGACGATCTGTGCCCCAATTGCGGCGGCGAACTGATGGACCGGCCCACCCGCGCGAAGGACCTGCAGGAGAAATACCCGCCCAGCACCACGCGGAAGTTCAAGGGGTGAGCGAGCGCGCCACGCCGCCCCGTATCCTGTCCATCGCCGGCTCCGATTCTTCGGGCGGCGCCGGGATCCAGGCCGACATCAAGACGATCACCATGCTCGGCGGCTATGCGATGACCGCGATCACCGCTGTCACCGCGCAGAACACGCGCGGGGTGCAGGGGATCGAGGTGATGCACCCCGATCTCGTGATGGACCAGGTCGATAGCTGTCTTGCCGACATCGGGGTCGACGCGATCAAGATCGGCATGCTCGGCTCGCCCGAAATCGCCATGCGGCTCGCCGAACGACTCGACACTTTCGCCGGCGCAATCGTCTTCGACCCGGTGATGGTGGCGACCAGCGGCTCTGTCCTGGCGGACGAGGCGACCATTGCCGGCTTCGGCGCGCTGATGGACATCGCCACGGTGGTCACCCCCAACCTGCCCGAACTTGCCGCGCTGACGGGCCGCGAGACGGTGGGCGAGGAAGAGGTGTTCGAGGCAGCGCTGGAACTGGCCGAGGCGCAGGACACCATCGTGCTGGCGAAGGGCGGCCACGCGGCGGGCGACCAGGTGATCGACTATGTCGTTTCCGCCAGCGGAAAACTCGCCAGCTTCGGCCACGCGCGGATCGACACGCGGCATACGCACGGGACGGGCTGCACGCTTTCCGCTGCGCTGGCGACCATGCTCGCCCACGGCCAGCCGCTGACCCACGCCATCCGCATCGCGCGCGCCTTTACCCGCGCCGCCATCGAACAGGCGCCGGGTTTCGGCGAAGGCAGCGGACCGCTTGGCCACCAGGCCGTGCGCAAGCTGGAGGCGGACGACTAGCGCCCGCCTCTCGGGTCGACGTTACAACTCGTAGAATGCGCTGATGTGGTCCCAGGCCTCGTCCGCGGTTTCGCACCAACGGAACAGGTCGAGGTCCTTCTTCGAGATCGTACCCTCCTCGGCAATCGCCTCGAAATTAACGACGCGAGTCCAGAAATCCTTGCCGAACAGCAGGATCGGCATGGGCTTCATCTTGCCGGTCTGGATCAGCGTCAGCAGTTCGAAGAACTCGTCGAAGGTGCCGAAGCCGCCCGGGAACACCGCCACCGCCTTGGCGCGCAGCAGGAAGTGCATCTTGCGCAGCGCGAAGTAGTGGAAGTTGAGCGACAGATAGGGCGTCACATACTGGTTGGGCGCCTGCTCATGCGGCAGGATAATGTTGAGGCCGATGCTTTCGCCTCCCGCATCGCTCGCCCCGCGATTGGCCGCTTCCATGATCGAGGGACCACCGCCCGAGCAGACCACGAACTGGCGCTTGCCATCCTCTATGATCGACTTTTCGGTGACCATCCGCGCCAGCTTGCGCGCCTCGCCGTAATATTTGCTCTTCGCGACCAAGCTTTCGACGACCTTGCGCTCGTCCTCCGGCAGGTCCTTGGCGCCGGCCAGCGCCTCTTCGGCGGCTTCCGGCGGAGGAATGCGCGCGCTGCCGTACATGACCATGGTCGAACCCACGCCCGCCTCATCGAGGATCATTTCGGGCTTCAGCAGCTCGAGCTGGAAACGCACCGGGCGCAATTCCTCGCGCAGGAGGAAGTCCTTGTCCTGGAACGCCAGCTTGTAGGACGGATGCGCGGTCTGCGGAGTGTGGACCTTGAGGGCCTTTTTCTCGAACTCGGCTTCTTTTTGCGCGGGGTAAAACTTGCGATCCTTCAGATCGCGCTTCTGCTTTTCTTCTTCTGTCATGGGCGCAGCGATAGTGCGGCCATGCGTCAGCGACAAGTCATGAAGAGAAAATGGCAGGGGTGACAGGATTCGAACCCGTGGCCCTCGGTTTTGGAGACCGATGCTCTACCAGCTGAGCTACACCCCTGCAGCCGGAGCCGCGCGCACTAGTATAGGCGTGCGCGCTTGGCAAGACACGTATCGCGAGAGAAGCAACAAAGTGGTAGGCCCCTGCCATGCACGCGCCCACGCCCGATACGATTCCTGTCGAGCTGCTGCTGCGCGCCTATCGCAGCGGGGTCTTCCCCATGGCCGATCATCGCAACGACCGCGAAGTCTACTGGGTCGAACCGCGCGAGCGGGCGATCATCCCGCTGGATGGGTTCCGCCTCTCGAAAAGCCTGAAGAAAGTGATCCGGCAGGACCGCTTCCGCGTGAGCTGCGACGAGGCCTTCCCTTCCGTGATCGCCGCCTGCGCCGAACCGCGCGAGGAGCTGGCCGAAAGCTGGATCAGCCACCAGATCGAGGCAAGCTACATCGCGCTCCACCGCGCAGGCCACGCGCATTCGGTCGAGGTCTGGCAGGGCGAGGAACTGGTCGGCGGCCTTTATGGCGTCGCGTTCGACCGGGTGTTCTGCGGGGAAAGCATGTTCAGCCGCGCGGACAACGCGAGCAAGGTCGCGCTCGCCTGGCTGGTCGCGGCGATGCGGCGGGCGGGATACGTGCTGCTCGACTGCCAGTTCATGACCGACCATCTCGCCACGCTGGGCGCGGTGGCCATGCCGCAGGCCGCCTATCTGGAGAGATTGTTCGCCGCCACCGGCCTGCCATCAGGAAGCATTCCGCAAGCGATCGCCGCGGCCAACGCTCATTCCTCGCCCGGGAATTCCATCGCGCAGGATTTGACCCAGACGTCGTAGATCGGGTGCTCGACCACGTTGATCGAGGGCTTGTTCTTGAACAGCCAGCCCGAGAAGACGCGGCGGAATTCGCTCTGCGTCCCGCGCTCGCGCACGAGCATCTGCACGAAAGCGCCCTCGTCCTTTTCCATTTCCCACGGCGCGGTGCGTTCGCAGGCGCGCAGGCGGATGATGACATCGCCGACGCGGCGCTGTTCGCCCGGTGTCAGCTCCAGTTCCTGGCTGAGGTTGTTGCGCTTGTTGAGCAGGCCGATCGTGGCGACCCGCTCTTCCATCGGCGTGCCGATGCCTGCGTCCTCGGCGACGATTTCGGGCAGTTCGACACCCTCGAGCTCTTCGGGAATCTCGGTCTCGACCGGCTCGGGCGCAGGCGGGTCCTGCGAACAGGCGGCGAGCGAGGCTATCGCGGCGAGGAGCGCGACCCGGCGCAGCACGATCAGGCGTCCGGCGACCAGGCTTCGTAATCGCCCACGGCGCGGGCGCGTTTCCCGCCCCGCTCCAGCGCGCCCTGCGGACGGTAGGCGGTCTGCGTGCCGGTGGCGTTGGGCGTGTAGTCGGCTTCCCAGATGCGCGCGGGCGGCAGATTGCTTTCGGGCACATCGTCGAAGGCGCCGTGCAGCCAGCCGTGCCATTCGCTCGGCACGCGGCTTGCGTCGTTGGAACCTTCGTAGATCACCCAGCGCCGTTCGCGCTGGCCTTCGCCGCGCTTCTTCGAACGGAAATAGGTGTTGCCCTGCGCGTCGGTGCCGACCTTCTCGCCGTTACGCGAGGACCAGAGCAGCGTGCCGATGGTCGCGCCATCCCACCAGGTGAAAATCTTGCCGAGAAAACTCATGGCGCGCGCCTAGCGGATTCGCAGGCAAAGGCCAAGATACCTTGCGCGCCTACCAGGTGACCTCGTCGCCCGGCTCGATCCCGAGTTCCGCCGCGCGGCCGCCCGCGATTTCCAGCACCGCGCTCGCCGAGCCGACCGAGTATATCTGCTCTTCGGAATAGGGTTCGGCCATGGCGGCGATATTGGTGATCCGCCCGTCGAGCCCGACAAAGATGATGTCGAGCGGGATCGGCGTGTTCTTCATCCAGAAACTGCGCGCGGTCGGCTTTTCGTTTGGAAAGAGCATGGCTTCGTCGGGGCCAAGGCTGGTGCGGAACATAAGCCCCTTGGCCTGCAGTTCCGAAGTGTCCGCCAGTTCGGCGGTGAACGCATGCGAGGTCTCGCCCGTGGAAACCGTGACCGGCACGAGGGCGAGGCCCGATTCGCGGTGATGGGTCGGGGCGCTCTCAGCTTGCTCGGGCGCTTCGGCTGCTGGTTGTCCCGAACAGGCCGCAAGGGCCGCCAATGCACCAGCTGCGATCAGTCCCGCGCTTCCTCGACCCATTCCTCAAGCTCCGCAATCGTTGGCGCCTCGACCGCGCGTCGGGCGTGCTCGAACGAATGGCCTGCGCGCAGGATCGCGGCAAGCTGCTTTTCGCGCGCCTTGTGTGCCGCTTCGGGACCTTTATCGCGAACAGGCGCGGCGAAGGGGCCGAATTTTCGCCGCCGCACATAGGCGAGCAACGCCTCGCGCGCCTCGCTGTCGGCAGGGACATTATGCGCCCGCACCTCCTCGTCCAGCCCGTCCGCGCGCAAGGTCTCGTTGACCCGCCGCGCGCCGTAGCCACGTGCCAGCAGCCCGGTCGCCTTCATCCGCGCATAGGCTTCGTCGTCTACATAGCCCTTCTCGGCAAAGCGCGCGACCAGGCCTGCAATATCCGGGCCTTCCTCACCCTCCCAGCCCCGCTCGCGAAGCTTGCGTTTCAGGTAGGCCTCGAGCTTTCCTGAGGAGGTCATGAAACGCGCAACATAATGCAGCGCGAGGTCGTTCATCCGCCTGCGGTCGAGCGGTTTGGGTGTGCGACGAGTGCGCCTTCGTGTTGCATCACCATCAGGCATCGGCCATATTCGTGCCACAAACCTTGACGAATGGGAAAGGCTGAAAAGGCTGTCGCTTGTGGGAGGGTGGCATCTGTTCGCACGAGGGTCGCCTCTAAGGCATTGTTTTCAAAAGGTATAAAAAGCAAATATGACCGACGCCGTTTTGACGCCGACGCCGAACGACTGCAACCTGCCGCGACGCAGGAGCGATTTTGCCACCTTCAACGAGGCGATCGATTACGCTGCGCGCAGCGAAAAGGGCCTTAATTTTCACGATATGCGCGGCAATTTGTCGCGCGTGTATACCTTTGCCGAGATGCGCAAGGACGCGCTCGACTTCGCCTACAAGATGGTCGCCAGCGGGATCGGCAAGGACGACCGTGTGGCTCTGGTCGCCGAGACCAGCCCCGAATTCGCCGCTCTGTTCTGCGCCTGCATCTATGCCGGTGCCTGGCCGGTACCGCTGCCGCTGCCGACGACCTTCGGCGGCAAGGACAGCTATATCGACCAGCTCAAGGTCCAGCTCGACAGCAGCGATCCCAAGATCCTGATCTATCCGCCCGAAATCGCCGAAATGGCGAAGGCCGCCGCGGACCAGCAGGGCTGCGAGGGCGAAAGCTGGGATATCTTCGCCACTCGCGAAGGCCCCGAATGCGAACTGCCAGAGGCCAGTCCGGACGATATCAGCTATCTCCAGTATTCCTCCGGCTCGACCCGCTTCCCGACCGGCGTCGCCGTCACGCATGAGGCACTGCTCCACAATCTTTACGGCCACGCCACCGGCGTCGACCTTGGCGAGAACGACCGCGTGGTCAGCTGGCTGCCGTGGTATCACGACATGGGCCTCGTCGGCTGCTTCCTCTCGCCGATCGCCAACCAGGCCTCGGTCGACTACGTCAAGACCGAGCATTTTGCCCGTCGCCCGCTTTCCTGGCTCGACCTCATCAGCCGGAACAAGGGCAACACGCTCAGCTATTCGCCGACCTTCGGCTACGACATCTGCGCGCGCCGCATTTCTAGCCAGAGCCATGTGTCGGAACGGTTTGATCTCTCGCGCTGGCGCACCGCCGGCAATGGCGCGGACATGATCCGGCCCGACGTGATGCAGAACTTCGTCAACGCCTTTGCCGAAGCCGGCTTCAACGCCTCGGCCTTCACGCCCAGCTATGGCCTGGCCGAGGCCACGCTGGCGGTTACCGTCATGCCGCCGGGCGAAGGTATCCGCGTCGAACTGGTCGAGGAAGAGCGCCTTTCGGGCCGCCCGCGCGACCTTTCCAAGCCCGCGCGCTACCGCGCCATCGTCAATTGCGGCAAGGCGCTGCCGGGCATGGAAGTCGAGATCCGCGGCGAGAATGGCGCCGTGAAGGGCGACCACCAGATCGGCAAGGTCTGGTGCCGCGGCAAGAGTGTCATGCACTCTTATTTCCGCAACGAGGAAGCCACGAACGACTGCCTTGTCGAAGGTTGGCTCGACACGGGCGATATGGGCTATCTCGCCGATGGCTATCTGTTCATCGTCGGCCGCGCGAAGGACATGATCATCATCAACGGCAAGAACCTCTGGCCGCAGGATATCGAATGGGCGGTCGAGCAGCTGCCCGGCTTCAACCACGGCGACATAGCCGCTTTCTCGATCGATACGGAAAATGGCGAGGAAGCACCCGCCGTGCTGGTCCATTGCCGCGTATCCGAGCCCGAAGAGCGCCTCAAGCTGCGCGACCAGATCGCCGACAAGGTTCGCGGCGTCACCGGCATGAGCTGCGTGGTCGAACTCGTGCCCCCGCGCACCCTTCCGCGCACCTCCTCCGGAAAGCTCAGCCGGGCCAAGGCCAAGCGCCTCTATCTTTCGGGCGAAATCCAGCCGATCGAGCTGGAAATGGCCGCCTGAACGAGCGCTCCAAGCATTTGACATTTGATATTGTTGGCGAAGCCGGCGCGGCTCCACGAGCCGTGCGGAATCGTCGATTTCCGGCGGAACTCCGCCGTTTTTCTCTCGTTTCCAGAAGTATGTTCAAGCGGGTGGCAACGCGAAGACATACGGACGAAACCGATGAGACACTTGCCTGGCAAACGGGTGTTGATCGTTGAAGATCACCCCGTCCTTGCCTTCGACATACAAGATCTGGTCACCGAAGCCGGGGCGCAATCGATCGGCCCCGCGCTCGATCTCGATACCGGCATGGACCTGGCGCGAAATGAAAAGATCGACGCTGCTCTCCTCGACATCGATATTGCCGGCGAATTCGTCTGGCCGGTTGCCGAGGAACTGCGCCGCAACAACGTGCCGATGATTTTCATAAGCGCGCAGTGCGAAACGCGCGAATTCCCGATCCACTTTCGCGATCATCGCTGCATCGACAAGCCGGTCATTCGCAGCCAGGTGATCGAGAGCCTGGCGGGCACGTTCGGCGGATAGGGCAAGCGCCCTAGGGCAGCGTGCGCAGGTAGAAAGTCGCCGCAGGTCCGGTGCTGTGCCACTCGACCTTCCCGCGATGGCTGCCGGTCGATCCGAGGCGCTGGAGCAAGGTCATGCCGGCGCCCACGTGTTCGGGCTTGGCGAGCGGCTCCCCGATATCTTCGTGCCAATGCACGCAAAGGGTGCGGTCTTCCCGCGTCGCGGAGAGGGTAATCTTGCCCTTGTCGCGGCGCAGCGCGCCGTATTTGAGCGAATTGGTCTGCAATTCGCCAAGCATCAGGGCCAGTTGCTGCACCCCGTCGTCGCCAAGGCGCACCTCCGGGATTTCGAGCACCTCGATCGCTTCGCCCGCACCGCTTGCGCCGAGCACTTGCTCGATCGCCGCAGACGCAGTCACCGGCTCGTCCCGGTGCACGGTCAGCATGTCCTGCGCCTTGGCGAGAGCGGAAATCTTGCGCTCCAGCTTGATCTGCATTTCCTCGGCCGTTTCCGAATGGCGCGAAAGGAGCTTGGCGACCGAGCCCACTACGGCGAGCTGGTTCTTCAGGCGGTGGCGCATTTCGCGCGCCACGCTTTCTGAGAATTCGGCGTGCTGCTCCGCCTCTTCGCGGCGCAATTGTTCGCTGAGCCGGCGGGTCATGTAATCGGTGACATCGCGCGAGGTGGCGAGGATGTGGCGAACCTTGCCGGCGGTGTCGCAAACCGGTCCGACGCTGACATCCCACCAGGTTGGCGTACCGTCGAGCGTGGGGCAGAGCGCCTCGAAACGTGATTGCTGTCCGCGGCGCGCCTTGTCGATCGAAGTGTTGATCGTCTTGCGCGTCTCTTCGGGCCAGAAATTCGACCAGTGCTGGCCCACAATGTCGGCGAAGTTTTCGATCGCCATCACGCGGCGACCGTTTTCGTTCATATATTCGATTTCGCCGGAGGGGCTTAGAAGCTTGATGCAATCCTGGCTCTGATCCAGAATCGCCGCGAGCAACAGGTCGGTTTCTCCCGCAAGCTGCTTGACCGAGATAGCTGACATGACGCGTCCCCGCTTGGCCTAGAACGGCCCCCCGCGACTCGCATAGCATAGATTATTGTTTTTCGGGACTCTTTCCTCGGATAAGCGTACCCTGCTTGAATATCCTGTCTTAGTTTCCTAATACAGACTCAGGAATTGAACGGAGGTCTTCGCCCGACATGAGTGACGCAAAACCGCAGGCTGGCACGGCTGCTGCGCCCACGACCGCACCCACCACGACGGCGGCTCCGCCCGAATTCGATCTGACCCCGCCCGATCCGGTACCCGCCGTCGCGCCTGAAAAGGCTGCGGGGCTCGTTCCGGTCTCGGAGGAGGTGAAGAGCAAGCTCGAAACCAAGGTCGACGGTTTCGTTGCGGACCTGATCGCGCAGGACGCGAATTCGCCCGAATTCGGCAAGAAGGTCGACCAGCTGACCAATATGGGCCGCAAGGAAATCATGGCGGCGGCCGGCATGTCGAACCGCTTTCTTGATCGCCCCGTGCGCGCAATGGACAAGGACGAAGGCGTCGGCGCCAACCTTGCCGAGCTGCGCCGCGTGGTGGAGGATCTCGATCCGGGCAAGCGCGGCAAGCTGTCGGGCACGCGCAAGATCCTCGGCATTATTCCCTTTGGCAACAAGCTGACCAATTACTTCCGCAGTTACCAGAGCGCGCAGACGCATATCCAGTCGATCCTCGGCAACCTTGCCAGCGGCAAGGACGAGCTGATCATGGACAACGCCGCCATCGACGTCGAACGTCAGAAGCTGTGGGAAGCGATGGGCAATCTGGAACAGATGATCCACATCTCCAACACGCTGGACGCGAAGCTGGAGGAAAAGGCCGCCGAACTCGACGCGACCGACCCGGCCAAAGCCAAGGCCGTGCGCGAGACGGCGCTGTTCTACGTCCGCCAGCGCACGCAGGACCTGCTGACGCAAATGGCGGTGAGCGTGCAGGGCTATCTCGCGCTCGACCTCGTGAAGAAGAACAATGTCGAGCTGGTAAAGGGCGTCGACCGCGCCAGCACCACCACTGTAGGCGCGCTGCGCACGGCAGTGACCGTGGCCGAGGCGATGACCAACCAGCGCCTTGTGCTGGGCCAGATCACCGCCCTCAACGACACGACGGCGGGCATCATCGATTCCACCAGCACCATGCTGCGCGATCAGACGGGCAAGATCCACGAGCAGGCCGCCGCCAGCACGATCCCGCTCGAAACGCTCCAGCGTGCCTTCCAGAACATCTACGACACGATGGACGAGGTCGACGACTTCAAGGTCCGCGCGCTCGAAAGCATGAAGCAGACCGTCACCGTCCTGTCGGACGAGGTCGAGAAGTCCAAGGGCTACATCGCGCGCGCCGAAGGCCAGAGCCAGGCGCAGAACCGTATTGCCGAAGACAGCCTGCTGAGCATCGAAGGCTAACCCATGGGCGATCTCACCCGCGACAGCGACCGCATCCTGGCCGATTCCGCGCGCGTTCTCGACGACAACCGCACCGGCGGCCGTCACCGGCGCGAAGTCTCGATCGGGCGCGGGTCGGCCAAGATCAAGAAGGACATCTGGGTCAAGCGCATCCGCAACATCGCGCTTGCCCTCTTCGCGATCTGGGTGGCGACAGGCGTTGCCGGGCTGGTGTTGAACGGGATCGGCTTTGCCGGCGTCATGGCGCTGATCGTGGCGAGCGTGGTCGCGGTTGCCGTGCTGGGCAATTACCCCAAGCTCAAGACACCCAAGCGCGAGAGCCTCAACAAGGGCAATGTGCAGGACATGGTCGGCCGGACCGAGCTCTGGCTGGAAAGCCAGCGCCCGGCCCTACCCGCCCCGGCGGCCGCCATCGTCAGCGACATGGGCGTGCAGCTCGACGCGCTCGGCCTGCAGCTCCAGGGCGTCGACCAGAACCACCCCAAGGCCCGCGAGGTGCGCAGCCTGGTGGGCGAGCAGCTGCCCGAGATGATCGACAGCTATCGCAAGATCCCCGCGCATTTGCGCAAGGAGAAGCGCGCCGGCGCCACGCCCGACGAGCAGCTGACCGACAGTCTCGGCAAGATCAGCGGCGAGATCGATTCGATCACGCGCCAGCTTGCCGAAGGATCGCTCGACGATCTGGCGATCAAGCACCGTTACCTCGACTACAAGTTCGGCCAAGGCGCCGAGACCTCCCCCCAGCTGGAGCACAAATCCTGATGCGCGTTCCCCTGCAACACCAGCTCGGCAAGGAAGAGGTCCGCCGTCGCCTGCACGCGCGCAGCCACGAGATCGGCGATGCGATCCCCGGCGGCGTGGCCGAGGTCACCACCAGCTGGCCCGACGAAGACCGAATGGCGCTGGATATCAACGCCATGGGCAACCTTACCCGCGCGCAGGTTTTGATCGAGGAGACGCAAGTGGTCTTCGAAATCGACCTTCCCCCAGCGCTCTCCTTCGTCGAACCTATCATCGCGGGCGCTATCCGCAAGAAGGGGCAGAAGCTGCTGGCCGCCGAATAGGACTTCGAGCGAGGAATATGTTCTCGCGGCAGGAACTTTTCGCAACCCCAATCGCTTACCCGTCTGGAACTTTAGGGGTCATTCGGCCCTAGCCTCGTCTGCGCTCCTTCATCGCTGGCCGGGGTCGCAACACGAGGGGCGATAATGGCGTTGGACGGGGGTCCTAATTTGCGAACTGAACTGAAGCGAGCAACCGCAGCCGTCCACGCGCGGCTCGACGCACACGTCGGCGGGCTGCCGCTAGGCAACACGGCCGATTATTCGGCCTTCCTCACGGCGCAATTCGGAGCGCGCAGTGCGATCGAGCCCGCGCTTGCCAAGCATCCCCTACCTGACCTCGCTCCTATGCCCTCGCAGCTTGCGTCCCTCGCGGCCGATCTGTCCGAGATGGGCTACCGCGCAACGAGCGCCACACCGCAGACGCGTTTCGCCAACGCGTCGCAATCGCTTGGCGCGGCCTGGGTCGTGTCCGGTTCGTCCATGGGCAACCGCGCCATCCTGGTGCAACGCAACAAGGCCGGATGCATCGGGCCCGAGCGTTTCCTGTCCGACACGCAGATGGCCAACTATTTCCGCCAGCTCGTGGCGGTGCTCGAAAACGCGCCTGCTCACATCGAGCTTGCGGAAGCGGTGCTCGGAGCCAAAAAAGCCTTTGCCGTGTTTGAGGCCGCCTTCACGCGCCACGAACTGGAGGCGGCGGCATGAGCGAGGTGACACAAGAGGTTGACCTGACCAGCTGCGATCGCGAGCCGATCCACCAGCTCGGCCACATCCAGTCCTTCGGCGCGCTTATCGCAGTCAATTCCGACTGGTTCCTCGCCCAGCGCTCCGCTAATCTGGAGCAAATCCTCGGCTTGGAGGAACCGGTCGAGATCGGCTCACGGCTTTCCACTTTCGTGAGCGACAAGGGCCGTCAGCGCCTGCGCAGCGCGGTGGCCGCGCTCATCGATTCCGACCAGACCGAACGCCTTTTCGGCCTCGACTTGCTCGGCAAAGGGACGCTGTTCGATTGCGCGATCCACACCTCTGGCCACTACACCATCATCGAGATCGAGCCTCATCAGGAAGGCGACATCAACCGCCAGCTCGGCCTGCTGCGCCCGGTCATGGCGCGGCTCGACAAGTTCGACAGCGTCGAGAAACTGGTCAGCGAGGCCGCGCGGCAGCTACGCATGTCGCTCGATATTGACCGGGTCATGGTCTACCGCTTCCACGAGGATCTCTCGGGCGAAGTCGTGGCCGAAGCCAAGCGCGACGATCTCGAAGGCTTTCACGGCCTGCGCTATCCCAAGAGCGATATCCCGGCGCAGGCGCGCGAACTCTACAAGCGCAACCGTTTCCGCATTATCAGCGATGTGAACGAAGAACCGGTGCCCATCGAGCCGGGCACCAGCACCGAAGGCGAGCCGCTCGACCTGTCGATGAGCACGCTGCGCGCCGTGTCGAGCATCCACATCGAGTATCTGCGCAACATGGGTGTCGGCGCATCGCTGTCGATCTCCATCGTGATCGACGGCAAGCTGTGGGGCCTTTTCGCCTGCCATCACTACAGCCCCAAGATCCTGCCCTATTCGCAGCGCACCGCGGCCGAACTCTTCTCCGAACTGTTCTCGCTCATGCTCGAACGCGCGCTTTATCGCGAGACCGAAGAGGTACGCGAAAGCGGACGCAAGGTGCACGACAAGCTGATGCGCGATATCGCCGCCGGTACGCCGCTGAACGAGAGCCTGCCGATGCTCACTCCGGTGATCCAGCAGGTCATCCCGCATGACGGCGCCAGCGTCTTCGTCGACGATATTTACGATGCCCGGGGCGCCGCTCCAAACGAAGAAGAGTTCCGCGCCATCGCGCCCATGCTCAACAGCGCCGCGACCAGCCGTATCCTGTCGACGGCCGCCCTTGCCGACCGCATCCCCAAGGCCGAGCGTTTCGAGGATCGGGCCGTTGGCGCCTTGGTCATTCCCGTTTCGCGAACGCCGCGCGATTACCTGATCCTGTGGCGCAAACCGCTGACCCAGAAGGTGCTCTGGGCCGGAAACCCGGAAAAGCCGGTCGAATACGGACCCAACGGCGCGCGTCTGACCCCGCGCAAGAGTTTCGAGGCCTGGCAGGAATCGGTCGAAGGGCGCAGCTCCCCGTGGACCGAAGGCGAATTACAGGTAGCCGAGGGGCTGCGCGTGACGCTGCTCGAAATCATCCTGCGCCTGACCGACGAAGCCATGCAGGAGCGCGCAAAGGCGCAGTCCAAGCAGGAACTGCTGATCGCGGAACTCAACCACCGCGTGCGCAACATCCTCAACCTCATCCGCGGCCTCATCAGCCAGTCGAAGCGCGAGGCGCGCACCATCGAAGAGTTCTCCGACATCGTCGGCGGGCGCATTTCCTCGCTTGCCTCGGCGCATGACAATATCACCAAGGGCAACTGGTCCGCCGCCCCGCTGCGCGAACTGGTCGAAACAGAAAGTCACGCCTATTTCTCCGGCCAGCAGGACCGCGTTCACCTCAACGGCCCCGAAGTCCAGATCGCGCCGGAGGCCTACACCGTACTGGCGCTGGTGGTGCACGAAATGATCACCAATTCGGCCAAATACGGCTCGCTGTCGGACAGCACGGGCGTCCTCGAAATCGAGGTTACCCGTAACGCGGATGGATCGATGCAACTCGGCTGGGCCGAAAAGGGCGGCCCGCCCGTCAAGCCGCCGACCCGGCGCGGCTTCGGCTCGACCATCATCGAGCGCTCGATCCCCTTCGAACTCGGCGGCGAGGCGAGCATCGATTACAAGCTTTCGGGCGTCGTCGCGCAATTCTGCGTGCCGGCGCGCCACGTCACTTGGAGCGAGGGCGAAAGCGCAGGGAGGTCCGGCGCGAAGAGCGATGCAGGGGGTCAGCAATCGTTGGATACGGTTCCGGAAAGCGTGCTTTTAGTCGAAGACAGCATGATTATTGCGCTCGACACAGAGGATTGTCTGCACGAGCTCGGCGTCGATAAGGTGTTCGTCGAGAGCACGGTCGCTGGGGCTCTCGCCCTGTTGCAAAAGCAGGAGCCGGAATTTGCGATCCTCGACTTCAACCTCGGCAAGGAAAGCAGCGAGCGCGTGGCCGAAGAATTGGCGCGCCGCGGCATCACCTTCTGGCTGGCGACCGGTTATGGCGAAATGGCCGACCGGGTCGAGGAACTGGGTGCGAAAGGATTGCTGACAAAGCCCTATGGCAAGGCCGAACTGGTCAAGATCCTCGGCGAGGCTGAGGGTTAGCGAGCAGCAGACAGTGGCCCGAATTGCTGAAATCGATCTCGGCCAGGCTGAGGGCCCAGCCGGAACCACCGGCCTGCACCGTTTTGCCAAGGATGGTGCAATGACGCTCTAACGGCAGGACCTGTACCGGCCCGCCAAACGCTTCGCGCATGGCGTCACCGGGAGGGCCGGCGCAATGGCCGAGCCGGAAATGCGCGCCATCGACCAGCAGGCGGTCCGTATCCGCATCGACCCGTGTGCGCAAATCTTCGGGATGCGGCGCGCCAAGGATAGTATCCATCGCCTCGTCGAGGTGGAGGTCGCGCGGGCGGCCGTAGTCGTAAAGGCGGTAGGTGATGTCGGTGTTCTGCTGGATCTCGACCAGAGTCAGCCCCGGCCCCATCGAATGGATCGTGCCGGAGGGCACGTAGATAAAGTCGCCTTGCGTCACCCCGTGCCAGGCGAGCATATCCTCGATCGACCCGTCGAGCGCGGCGCGGCGGATCTCGTCGGGTTCGAAGCGGTCGCGAAAGCCGACCGCGAGCCGCGCACCGGGTAACGCGTCTGTCACCAGCCAGCATTCGTCCTTGCCCACCCCGGTCGGACTGTGCTCCGCCTGCGGGTGAACCTGCACCGACAGCCGCTCGCCCGTAAAAAGGTATTTGGCGAGGATCCTCGGCATAAGCGGCGGGACATCGAACCAGATCTCGCCCACCGGCTCGCCCCTGTCGTCGGCGAAGGGCGGCGGCAGGTCGCTGCGCCCCCAGGGCTTCAGCAGCCGCGTCGTGCCAAGTAGCCCGCTCATTCCCCGCGCGCGCCCTTGAGGGTTGCGACCTTCTGCGCGCTGGTGCGGCGGGTGACGAGCACTTCGTCGCCATCGACCACGACGACGACATCGTCCAGCCCCAGCACCGAGACGCGCGGCCCGTCGCTCCGCACCATCACATTCGTGCAATCGACCAGATCGTGTTTCGCCGCGGCCACATTGCCTTGGGCGTCTTCATCCTGCGCCGCCATCAGCGCGTCCCAGTTCCCGATGTCGGACCAGCCCATCGCCGCGCTCACCACGGCGCCGCGCGCGGTGTTCTCCATCACGGCATAATCAATGCTTTCCGCCGTGATGGCGGCAAAGGCTTCCGCATCGGGATAGAACCCCGCGCCTTGCTGTTGACCGCGCTCCATCGCCGCCGCCACGTGCCCCGCCATCTCGGGACGGTGCCGAGCAAGCTCTTCGAGGAAGTCGCCCGCGCGAAAGACGAAGATGCCTGCGTTCCAGGCGAAGTCCCCCGAGGCAAGATAGACTCGCGCGGCCGCCTCGTCGGGCTTTTCGACAAAGCGGGCGATCCGGTGGCCAGCGCCCTCGGCCGCCCCGCGCTCGATATAGCCATAGCCCGTCTCGGGCCGGTCGGGTTCGACGCCGAAACAGACCAGCCAGCCTTCGCGCGCGAGTGTGGCGGCCTTGTCCACCCCTGCAAGAAACGCCGCCTCGTCGGCAATATGGTGGTCGCTCGGGCAGACGAGCAGGAACGTATCGGGCGTGACGCTCTGCGCCGCCAGCGCGATGGCAGGCGCCGTGTTGCGGGCGACCGGCTCGACGATCAGGCGATGGCAGTGCGCCTGCGAGGCGATGAAATCGGCATGCGCTTCGCCGGCCACCACCAGCGGCGCTGCGAAGCGCGAAGTGTCAGCCACGCGGCCCAGCGCCTGTTCGAACAGCGTCCCCTCCCCCACCAGCGGCAGGAAGGGTTTGGGACGCTCGGGTCGGCTCAGGGGCCAGAGCCGCGTACCCGCACCGCCGCACAGGATGACTGGTTGTATCACGGGGCGCGATCCTCCGGGCATGCGGCGCTTGTGCCGCGCCTCAGCCCTTGGCGGCAAGACCCGCCCCGATGCAAGCCTCAGTTGAAGAAGCGCTGCTGGTAATAGAAGGGTGCGGCCACCGGATTGCCCGCCGCATCGCGCGCCGGTTCGAAGCGGATCTGGTCGTAGGACAGGCGGCAGACCACGGCATCGGTCTCCGGGAAGGGGCTGGCGCGATAGACCGAGCAGGCCGTCACCCGGCCCTCGGCCGACACCATCAGCCTTACGATAACCGACTTGCCGATGCGCGCCTGCCGCCCGCCCGGCGGGATGGGGAAGGCGCTGACATCGCTGATCGAGCGCGTGAGCACCGGCTTGGTGGCCGCCACGCCGCCCTGCCCGCCGCCGCCGCGTCCTGCGCCTGTTCCGGTGCCCGAGCCTGCCGCGCCGGTTCCCTCGCCCGACTGGGTCGCGCCCGAGGTGGTCGCGCTGCCCGTGGAGGAGGCGCGAGGTACGGGCCGATCCTCGCGCAACTGGCGGCGCGGGGTCGGTGCGGTGACCGGCTGCGGAACCGCCTCTTCACCGGGATCGCCCTGCGCCCCCTCGTCGGGTTCAGGCTCGACCACGGGCGTCTCTTCCGGCGGCGCGGTCACAGTCACTGTGAAAGCGGAAACCACCGAGCGTTCGACGTTGCTGACTGCATTTGGCGCCAGGCTACGTGCGAGTACGTAGAGGATTCCTATGTGAATCAGGAGTATAAGAGCGATTACCCAGGGGTTGGGTCGCTTTTTCGTCGTGCTGTAGCTGGTCGCTTGTTCGGCCATATCCGCACAAACGGGGAGATGCCCCCCACGTTCCACAAGGGGCCGCGCTGGCGGGCCTTCCGCAAGCTCCGGGGGTGAGACACGCAATGGCCCAAGCGCAGATTCAGTCCTTGCCTCCCCGCCTGGAGGCCGCCGCCTGGATGAAGAAGCTGGCCTGGGCTTGCGCCGGGGCGATCATCTTCGGGCTGCTTGCCTACACCAGCATCGAGCTGACGCGCGGTTCGGGCCGGATTGCCGTCGTCTGGCTACCCAACGCGCTGGCGGTCGCTTTTCTGCTGCGGACACGCCTGCAATCGGAGGCGGCGCTGCTTGGCGGATGTTACGCGGGCAACGTCTTCGCCAATCTCGTGGTCGGGGACAGCCCGTTCACCGCCGCCGTCCTCGCTAGCGCCAACTTCGTCGAGATTTGGGTCGCGGTTACACTCGTGCGCCGTTGGTGCGGACCGCGCCCGGACATGGGGGAGACGCGTGACCTGTCGCGCTTCATGGTTGCCGCCGGGCTCACTGCCCCGCTTGCCTCCGCGATTGTAGCAAATGTCGCCCTGAGTGGCGACGCAGGCCTTTTGCCCGGTGTCGCACGCTGGGCTGCTTCCGACGCGCTCAGCATGCTGATCCTTGCACCATCGACCATGGTCCTGTGGGATGCTTTCGAAAAGCTCCGTCGGCCTACCCGCCGCGAGGCACTCGAATGGATGGCGATGACCATTGGAGGCACGACGGTCACGCTGCTCGTCTTTACCCAGACCGCCTACCCGTTGCTTTTCCTCGTTCCGCCGATCGTGATCGCTCATGCCTTCCAGCTCGGCACACTTGGCACAGCCTTCTCGGTCATGAAGGTCGCTGTGATCGCAACCATCTGCACTGCGATGGGGATGGGGCCGATCCATCTTTATCCGGTGCCGGGCGACGTGCAGATCTTCCTGCTCGAGGCTTTCCTCGCCTCGTCGATGATCGTCGGCATGCCTGTGGCCGCCGTGTTGTCCACACGCGAGCGGATGAACCGCGAGCTGGCGCTGGGAAAGCAGCAGCTGGCCCTCTTGGCCGAGAACATCACAGACGCGATCCTGCGCTACGATCTCCACGGCGTGTGCACCTACGCCTCGCCTTCCACCCGCAACGTGCTAGGCGTGGGGCCGGAAGCGTTTCTCGGCTCGGTCACCTCCGAACGGGCGCATCCCGAATCGCGCGAAGATATCGCCGGGGTTGAGGACCGCTTGCTCTCCGGCAAGAGTGAGACCGAGCGGTTCACCTACCGCCGCCTGCTCGACGACGAGGACGGCAAGCCCGTCTATATCGAGGCCGATTGCGCGATTGCCTATGACCGGAGAACCGGAGAGCGCGAAGGGATCATCGTTTCGGCGCGCGACATTACCTTGCGGGTCGAGCTGGAACGCCAGCTCAAGCGCGCCACGCGCCATGCGGAGAACGCCGCGCGCGCCAAGGCGCAGTTCCTCGCCAATATGAGTCATGAAATCCGCACGCCCATGAACGGGGTGCTCGGCTTTGCCGAATTGCTGCGCCAGATGAAGCTGCACGACGATGCGGCGCGCTACGCCGATCTGATCGAGCGGTCGGGCCGCTCGATGATGATGCTGCTCAACGATATCCTCGACATATCCAAGATCGAATCCGGGCAGCTCGTGCCGAACGAAGAGGAGTTCGACCTGCGCCAGCTTGCCGAAGATTGCGTCGGCCTGCATTCGGCCAGCGCCGACCGCAAGGGCATCCGCATCGCGCTCGACTGCGCCCCCGGCCTGCCGCGTCGCATCGTCAGCGACCCACTGCGGCTGCGGCAGATCCTGCTCAACCTCATCTCCAACGCGGTCAAATTCACCGAACAGGGCGTGGTGGAGGTCCGCGTAACGCAAGAGGGCGAATGGGTCAGCCTGACGGTCGAGGACAGTGGAATCGGGATCAATCCCAAGCGGCTGGAGCACATTTTCGACCCTTTCATCCAGGAAGAGGCGACCACCACCCGGCGCTTTGGCGGCACGGGCCTTGGCCTCAGCATTTCGCGCCAGCTGGCGGAATTGCTGGGCGGGTCGCTCGTGGTCGAATCCATGCCCGGCATCGGCTCGCGCTTTACCCTGCGCGTCCCACTCGAAGTGGCGGCCGGGGGTGCGCAGACCAAGTCGGACGAGCCGGAAAGCTTCGCGCGCCCAGCAAGCAAGGCGCGCATCCTCCTGGCCGAAGACCACGATGTGAACCGCATGCTGGTGCTCGCCATGCTCGAGCAGCTCGGCCAGAAGGTCAGCGTGGCGCATGACGGGCTGGAGGCGGTCTCGATGGTGCTGCAAGCGGCGAACACGCCGCAGGCTTTCGACCTCGTGCTGATGGATATCCAGATGCCGGGGTGTGACGGCTATTCCGCCACGCGCATGATCCGCAAGGGCGGTCTCGGCCCGGCAAAGCTGCCGATCGTCGCGCTTACGGCCAACGCTTACCCCGAGGACATCACCGCGGCGCATGATGCGGGGATGCAGGACCATCTGGCGAAACCGCTGGTGTTCAAGGAACTCGCCGCAGCGCTCGCCCGCTGGCTGCCGGTGAAGATCGTCGACGAGACTAGGAGCCGCGAAGCGGTCGCCGGCTCGTCCAAGCCGCGCCATTCGCCCGAAATGCTCGAACGCTGGAACGCGCGGCGCAGCGAAGCCATCGAGGCAGTGACGCTAGCCCTGCGTGAGGACGAGCTGGAGGGGAAGCCTGTCGAAAACCTCGCGCGCACGGTTCACAAGCTGGCCGGGACCGCGGGCATGTTCGGCGAGGAAGCGCTGGGCGAAAAGGCCGCCGCGCTCGAACGCGCGCTGCGCGCCGGGGTGGAAAAGGACGTGCGCAAGCGTCTTGCGCAGGAACTACTCGAAGCCGCCTGAGCCAATTCCCAGCGCGCAAATGAAAAGGGCGGCCCCGAAGGACCGCCCTTTCCTGTTTCATCAAGTCCTACAGAATTAGAACTTGTAACGGGCTCCAACCTGGATGCGCCAGATGCTGCTCGAGACCGAGGTTCCGGCCTGACCGGCAAAAGCGTTGAAATCGCGGATCACGTAGCGACCTTCGCTGTCGTAGGTCGCGTCAACGAGGTCAACACGACCGTCGAAATCGCCCAGCGAACGACGGACGTTCCAGCCGCTGTCGAGCAGGTTCAGGAAGTTGTCGAAGTCGACATACAGCTCGATTGAGTCGTCGGTCACACCCGTGAAGCTGCCGATGAACGGGAGCTCCTGGCTGAGACGCAGGTCGAGGTCGAAGAACCACGGATTGCGGCAGGTATTACGTTCGATCGTCTGGCCGCGAGTGAACTCGCAGTTGAGTTCGCTCACGATACCCTCACCGTTCAGCGCATCGAGATAGCGCTGAAGTGCTACCGGGTCAGAACCGACACGCGTCCAATTGCCGTCGGCATCGAACTCCGGCGGAGCGATGTTCGGGTCATCGAAGCCAGTCGGTATGTAGGCCAGGATGTTCTGCTCAGCCGAACCCGAATCCCGGAAGAAGGGGAATTCGTCGTCGAACACGAGGCTGTAGGGGCGACCTTCCGAAGCTCGGAAGAAGATGCCCAGACCGGTATCATAGCCATCGAAGAACTGCTCGCGCAGGTTGAGGGCCAGGACAATGTTGTGACGCGTTTCGAAGCCCGACTGCGAGATAGCAGGGTTCTGCGGATCGAATACAGCCGTGCCGTCGAAGGTCGAACCAGCGGTCGATGAGCGGGCGTTGATGGTCTGCTCACTGTCGCTGAAAGCGTAGCCGAGGCTGAAGTTCACGGTACCGCCATCGGTGATGAGGCCACCATCGAAGCGCTTGCTGAGCAGGATCGAAGCGTTGTGGCTGTCGAAGCTCGGACCGTTCGTCAGCTGCAGATACTCGTCGATACCGGTGTTGAAGCATTCGTCAGTGACACCGGTGTAGGTCGGCGGCTGATTGCCAACGAACACGGCGTTACATCCGTCGGCGAGCGGGTCGATTGCCGCAATGATCGGACGACCATCGATAGTGAAGCCGTCCAAGGCCTGACGCGTATCGACGACCTGTGTCAGGTCAACGATTGCAAGCGTGTCGTTGTAGCGGCTGTAGATGTAATCGAGGTTGAGACGCCAGTTCGAGAAGAACCCGGTTTCGGTTCCGAAATCGGTCGCGAGGCCAAGATTGGCGCGGACAACCGTCGGGATATCGAAATCGGGATCGGTCGACTGGATTTCACCGCGGCCGGCACCGGCGTCGGCTGCAGCTGCATCGATTGCACACTGCGGAATACCGTTGAAGCTGCCACCAGTGACAACGTCGATCTGGCCGGTGGCCGGGTCGATGGTGAGTTCGCTGGCATCGCAATCGCCCGTGTCTCCGTTCGCATAGGAGAAACCGTCGTTCGAGAAGGCATTCGAGAAGTACACGACCGGGTCGGCACCTGCGAAAAGACCAACACCGGCAGTCAGGCGGGTGTTCGAGAAGAGCCCGTCATTGTCAAGTTCATAGGTTGCAGCGACACGCGGCAGCAGGACCGGGTCGATGCGGCTGAAGGGGTTGGCGTTGGTGAAGCCGTAACGCTGCAGGAACAGCGGGTTGGCACGCGGTGCGTCACCATCATAGAGCTGGACACGGAGACCCGCGGCCAGGCTCAGCTGGTCGGTAGCCTGCCATTCGTCCTGTGCGAAGAACGACCAGATCTGACGGCTGAAGCGAGCGGCGGCATTGTTGATGTCGCCGTCGATGCCGGTGGCGATCGTACCGCCGCCAGCACCGCCGGTGACGATGTCGTCAGGGTTCGAGAAAGCGCTACCGGTAGAACCGCCTGCCAGAAGGCCCTGTTCGAAGTCGTCCAGACCGTTGAAGAACAGCGTTCCGGTCGCGTTGATGGCGAAGAGGTTGTAGACTTCCAGATCGTTCAGTTCTGCGCCGAGCTTGAACTGATGGTCACCGCCATCGATGTTCATGATAAAGCGAGCCTGGTCGATCTTGGTGTCGAGCTGGTTGGCCGAACGGAAGATGCCGGGGCCGGTTGCGAAACCGCCGTCGTCACCGTCGGGGATCAGGCCGTTGGATGCATTGTCGATGCCGACAACGAGGCGGACGGTCGGATTCTCGGCCTGGGCTTCGTTGAAGCCGACCGGGCCCTGAACGTCGCCAACTTCGGCGCGGCTCAGGCGAAGCTCGGTCGAAACGGTATCGCTCCAGTTCGAGTAGAGGCGGGCCGAGTAGTAGTCGGAAATCGTGCCTTCGTCTTCGAACGAATTGTAGCCGGTGAAGGTGTTGTCACCAGTGTCCTGCTCGACATTGGTTTCTTCGAGACGCTGGTAGGTCGCTTCGAGGCGGTGGTCATCATTGATGATGGCGTCGAGACGGCCGAAGTAGCGCACGTTACCTTCGGGCAGCTGCTGCGGCGCGCCGCCGATGTCCTGGCCGTAAACGTCACGAGCAATCTGCGCGAAACGTTCGAACTGGGCCTGGGTGACGAAGTTGACTTCATTCGCAGCACCCGAACCGAACGGACCTTCGTTGAAGCCGTCCTGCAGCTTCACTTCTTCATAGCCAAGCGAGAAGAAGAGGCGATCGGGAATGATCGGTCCGTTGAGGGTCGCACCCCAACGTTCTTCGCGGCCCGCGTTGACTTCCTGCACCGTGCCATCGGCGAATTCGACTTCGTTGTTCTGGAGGCTCTCGTCGAAATAGGTGTAAAATGCCGAGCCGTGGAACTTGTTCGTACCGGACTTGGTAACGACGTTCACGAGACATCCGGTGAAGTCTGAATATTCGACATCGTAAGGCGCGAATTCGACAGAGGTCTGCTCGATCACATCGAACGGAAGCGGAAGCGAGTTACGCGATGCGAAAGGCGTGCCGTTGAGCCCGAAGACGTCCGACTGGACGATGCCGTCGACGGTGAAGGTGTTGGCACGGTCGTTGCCGCCGAGACACGAAATACGGTCGACGTCGTTGTCACGCTCAAGACTGACACGCGGGTCGAGGCGGATGATGTCGCGCACGTCGCGCGTGATCGAAGGGAAATCTTCGAGCGTATCGCTACCGAAAGCAGTACCCGGTCCGACAGCGAGCTGCTGGACGTTGGCACGCGCGCCGGTCACGACGATCACGTTTTCAGCTGCACCCTGCGAGAGCTCGAAAGTGAACTCGGTGTTACCCGAGATATTGATGAAGATGTTCTCGACCGTCTGCCCTTCGAAACCGGCTGCCGTAGCAGTAACGGTGTAGGGACCGCCGGGAGGAAGCGAGCCGACGCGGAAGGAACCGTCGGCATCGGAGGTAAGGGTGCGGCTCTGACCGGTACGCGTGTCGGTTACGGTGATCGACGCGCCGGAAATTGCTGCGCCGGTGTCACCAACGACCTGACCCTCGATGCCCGAGGTGATCTGCTGCGCAGCTGCCGGAGTGGCAACGATCGCGCCGGTCGCGGCAAGGCTTACGGCGCTTGCAGCAAGGAGATACTTGAACTTCATCGGAGAAGACCCCTTCGTCTCTTCAGATTGAAAAATGGAAAAGCACTTGTGATGCGCCGCCCCGCTAGGCTGACGATGTTTCGCCAAAGCTATCCTTTTGTGACAGAGTCAAGACAACGGCCCGGCCAGTGTGGACGGGCCACACCAAACCTTCGGAAAATCGTTTCTTTTCAAGGATTTTTTGCTGTTGCAAAAAGCACACAGCCCCCGAAAAAGATTCGGGGGCTGTCATTTTGCATACGCCGGGGCGTGCCTCAGGCGAGATTGATCTCGCGCAGGCGCTGCATCAGATAGTCGTGGCTGGAGATCGGCTCGGGGTGATCGGCCGGGTTTTCCGGGTCGATGCACGAAGGCAGTGTCTCGATCATGTAGTCGGGCCTGAAGTGCAGGAAGAAGGGCATCGAATAGCGCGCCCGGTAGGCCGCTTCCCCATGCGGATTGACAACGCGGTGTTGGGTCGACTTCAATTTATGGTTGGTCAGCCGGTCGAGCATGTCGCCGATGTTGACCACAAGCGCGCCCTCGGGCGGCGCCACGGCCTTCCACTCGCCATCCGCGGTCAGCAGTTCGAGACCTGCCTCCTCCGCGCCCAGCAGCAGGGTGATGGTGTTGATGTCGCCATGCGCGGCGGCACGGATCGCGCCTTCCGCTTCCTCGCCTTCGAGCGGCGGATAGCGCAGCAGGCGCATTACCGAATTGCCGTCCTCGACGGTCGGAGCAAAGAACTCGCGCGGCAGGCCGAGGTGGATGGCGATCGCCTCCAGCACGCGGCCGCCGGCGGTTTCGAAGGCGGAATAGAGATCGCCGAAGGTCTGCTTGAACCCGTCGACTTCTTCCGGCCAGACGTTGTCGGCCATGTATTCGGCCAGCGGGTGGCCTTCGGGCAGCTCGCGTCCGACGTGCCAGAATTCCTTCAGGTCATGGACCTTTGCGTCCTTGGCCTTCTCGGTGCCGAAGGGCGTGTAGCCGCGCGCGCCGCCGCCGCCGGGGATGTGATAGGCTTTCTTCACATCCTCGGGCAGCGCGAAGAATTCCTTCGACAGGCTCTCCGCCTTGTCGATCAGCTCCTGCGGGATGCCGTGATCGCGAATGACGGCAAAGCCGTATTGCTGGAAACTGCGGCCGAGGTCCTCGGCAATGCTCTCAAGCGGCTGTGCCAGCGACACAACCGCGATATCGGTGTTCGAATCGGTCATAATGGCTGCGCCCTTTAATACGGAAGGAAGAGTCCTGCCAGCGCGGCGCTCATCAGGTTGGCGAGGCTGCCGGCGGCCAATGCCCGCAGGCCGAGCTTGGCGATCACCGGGCGCTGGTTCGGCGCAAGGCCGCCCGTCACCGCCATCTGGATCGCGATCGAGCTGAAATTGGCAAAGCCGCACAGCGCGAAAGTGGCGATGGCCTGGCTGCGCGCGGTCAGCGTGCCCGCCTCCATCGCGCCCAGTTCGATGAAGGCCACGAATTCGTTGAGCACGATCTTGGTCCCGAAGAGGCCACCTGCGAACTGCGCCTGGTTCCAGTCCGAAATGCCGATCATGTACATGACAGGCGCAAAGACATAGCCGAGCAGCTGCTGGAAGGTGACATCGGGATAGCCGAACCAGCCGCCGATCCCGCCGAGGATACCGTTGGCAAGCGCAACCAGCGCGACGAAGACCATGACCATCGCGCCCACGGCAACGGCGAGTTTCACACCCGTCTGCGTGCCCTGCGCGGCGGCTTCGATAACATTGGCGGGCTTGTGGCCTTCCTCGAACGTCTCGGCCACCTCGACCTCGTGCGGCTTGCCGCTTTCGGTGAGCGCGGCCGGTCCTTCGGCGCTGATGCGCGATTTCGGCAGGACGATCTCGTCCTCTGTGCCCGAAAGCTCGGCGGCGTTGCGGGCAAGTTCGCTCTCGTCGTCGGGCATGATGATCTTGGCCATCAGGATCCCGCCCGGCGCCGACATGAAGGCGGCGGCGAGGAGGAAGGGAACCGCGTCCGAACCGATGAAGCTGGCGTAGGCGGCGAGGATGGTCCCTGCGACGCCGGCCATGCCAACGGCCATGAGAGTGAACAGCCGGCTCGGCGTGAGCGCGGCGAGATAGGGCCGCACCACCAGCGGACTTTCCGACTGGCCGACGAAGATGTTCGCCGCGCTGCCCAGCGCCTCGACCTTGCTGATGCCGGTGATCCAGCCGATCGCGCCGCCGACCCAGCGCACCAGCCGCTGCATGATGCCCCAGTGGTAGAGGATCGAGACGATGGCCGCGAAGAAGACGATCACCGGCAGGGCGGCGATGAGGAAGGTGTTGGTGAAGGGGTTGGACCCCATGGGGCCGAAAATCGCCTCGATACCGACCTTGGAATAGTCGAGCAGGGCGATGACCCCGTTGGACATGCCCTGGATCATGTCGACGCCCCAGGGCGTACGCAGGACGAGCAGCGCCATCACGGCCTGCAACGCGAACGCCGCCCCGACGACGCGCAGCTTGATGCGTTTCTTGCCCGTCGACAGCAGGAAGGCGATGGCCAGGATCGCGAGGATCCCGAGAAGATTGATTACTACAGGTGGCATGCGGACCCCTTCGCAGTGCACTGGGAGCAACAAGGACTAGTTGCGGATGAAATCAGCCGCTACCTTGCGCGGCGGCCCCGATTAGTCAATTTGCGGTCGTATTTCCAGCTTCGGCTATCACCAGTCACGAAGGCACGCCCGTAATCACCATGACCGCACCGGCCAACGAAACCCGCATCCACGCCGCAACGACGCCGCTAGGCCTCTTCGTCTACACGCTCGTATATGGCGGAATGACCGTGCTGGCTGGCGTGCTGGCTTTCAAGCAGGTGCAGCTTTACCCGACCGACCTCGCGGTCGAGGCCGGCATTTTCGCCTTTCTCCTGCTGGTCGTGATCTCGAGCACCATTGCCCAGCTTTACGGAGAGAAACTGGCCAACCGGATTGTGTGGTGGGGCTTCCTGCCGCTGCTGCTGGCCGCGCTGCTGATGCAGCTTGTCCTCAACCTGCCCGCCTCTCCCGAAATGGCCGGTGGCAGGGCGGACGATCTCGCCGCTTTCGAGCGGGTCCACGCCACGATCTGGCGCGTCTGGGCGGCGGGCCCGGCGGCCTACATCGTCTCGCTCCTGCTCAACGTCTGGATCTTCTCGCGCCTGCGCGGCAATGACGAGAATACCGGCACGCTGTCGCTGATGATGCGCGGCGCGATTGCCTCGGCGCTGAGCCAGGCCATCGATTCGGTAATCTTCATCACACTCGCCTTTTACGGCCAGTTCCCCATCGGAAACCTGCTGATTGGGCAGGTGCTAGCCAAGGTCGTGCTCAGCATCGTGCTGGTGCCGTTTCTCATCACCGGCGGTGTCGCCTTCGCCAAATGGCTCGATAGCCGCCGCTAGACGGTCTTCACGTCCTCCAGGATCCGCTCGTCGAGCGTATCGCCGTGGAGGACGGACACGTCCCCGGTCGCCTCCAGCACCACGGCCTGCGCCTGGTCGAGCGAGAGGCAGTTGGCCTCGCGCATCTTGGCGATCACATCGCTTTTCGAGACGCGCGCCGAAGTCATGGCCTCTTCGCAAAAGGCGCCGTCCTTATAGAGGAAGACCGGCTGGTTCTGCATGATATCCTCGGCCGTGTCGGAGGTCTTGCGGATCTTCGAGGCGATGACCTGCACGAGGAACAGGCCGACCATGGCGGCGAGACACTGCCAGAAGGTGATCCACTTGTCGGTTGTCACCGCATTGGCGAGGACCGAACCCAGCGCAACCGTCATGACGAAATCGAAATTCGTCATCTTGGACAGCGAGCGCAGGCCGACGATCCGGATGAGGAGCGTCACCCAGACGAGGCCGATGAAGCTGAGGATGATACCGCGGGCGAGGAGGTCGAGCCAGGTTTCTTCGAAGAACATGGCCCCTCAACGGCGGGGGCGGGGATTGGCTCCTAGGCCGAACAGCTCGCCCCGCCGAGCACGCAGAAGCGCGCGCAATGCGGGTGGTTGAGCGGCACATCGCAGGATGCTTCGGCCAGCGTCTCGCCAAGGTCGAAGCCGGGATCGTACGGGATTAGCGTGCAGGCGACCACGCGCGGGGCCGCCTCGCCCTTGCGGTGCACGACCATGCGGCTGGTGTTGCACATGATGTCGGCGGGCGACTTGCCGAGGATGCCCCAGCAGGCGGTGGTGATCTCGGCGATGTCCTTGTCCGCGTCCATCTCGGGGAAGAGGACCAGCCGCGCCGGATCGCGCGCGTCGATGGCAAGGCCTTCCTTCTCGAATAGCGCCGCATAACATTCGCGCGCTTCCCGTTCGCCCTCGCCCGGCAAGAGCCGTCCAGCCACCGCGATCGAAAAGCCGTGATCCGAAAGCCAGCGCAGACCCTCGATGGCCGGCATCCAGCTGCGCGGGCCGCGCTCGCCTTCGTGCACTTCGCGCGAGTGGTGATCGAGGCTGACACGCAGGGTCAGCCGGTCGCCGTGTCGTTCGCGCAAGGCGAGCAGCGCCTCCTCGTGCCGCCGCATCGGCTTCATCGCGTTGGTGAGCACAAGCGCCTCGAAGCCCTGTTCCAGAGTGGCGGTCAGCATCGGGAGCATATCGGGGTTCATGAAGGGCTCGCCGCCGGTGAACCCGATCTCGCGCGTCTCCAGCCCTTTGGCTTCGGCGAGGAAGCGCGCTGCGTGGTCGGCGGAAAGATAGACCAGCGCGTCGTTGGTCGGGCTGCTCTCGATATAGCAGGTGGCGCAGGCCAGATTGCACAGCGTCCCGGTGTTGAGCCACAGCGTTTCCAGCCGTGCCAGCGGCACCTGCGCGCGCGGCTCGCCCTTGGCGGTTATGCGCGGATCGCTGAACTTCTCGCGCGGCAGCGGCGCGGCTTCGACCGCGAAAGGCGATGGCCCCTGCGGCGCGTTGCGAGAGATGGTGCGGGTCTTCGTCATGCGAGGCGAGCGCGCAATTTCGCCAGCGTCTGCGCCCACCATTTGGGGAAGGCGCCGAAGACGGTCGGCTCCCACGCGCTGAAGGCGGCGGCCTTGGAAATCTCGCTGCGGGTCGGATAGGCGATGATCGCCGAGCCGAGTGCGAAGGTGCTGCTCTTGCCGGTGATCGATTGCGCGAAAGGCAGCAGCAGCTCGCCCGCGTTCTTGCCCACGATGCTCGCGCCGAGCACCTTCTTGCCTTTCAGCACCAGCTTGAGGTGCCCGCGATCCTTCGCCTCCGCCAGCGAGCGTTCGTTGTCGTGGAAGGTCTCTTTGACGACCGTCACCTTGTCGCCATGCTTCTTCCGCGCCTCGGCCTCGGTCATGCCGATCTGCGCGACTTCGGGGTCGGTATAGGTGACCCAGGGCAGAGCCGACCAGTCAACCTTGGCGGGCAGGCCCAGCGTGATTTCGAGCGCGACATTCGAGCCTTCATAGCCCGAGACATGGGTCAGGCGCGGCCCCTCGCGGCAATCGCCGATGGCGTAGATGCCCTTGACCGAAGTCCGGCGGCGGTCGTCGACCGTGATGCCGCCCTTGCCCATCGCGACGCCGATCCCTTCCAGTCCCAAGCCGGTGCAATTGGCCTGCCGCCCGGTGGCGATAAGAAGGTGCGAGCCGTCGATGGTCTCGCCGCCGGTCTCGAGCCGCACGGCGCCCGCTTCGCCGCTCACACGTTCCGCACGCCCCTTCACGAAGCGCACGCCGTCTTCCTCCAGCGCCTCGCGCACCACGGCAACGCTGTCGGGATCGTCGCGGCCCAGGAGGTCGCCCGGCTCGACCACCGTGACCCGGCTGCCGAGGCGGGAGAAGGCCTGCGCCATTTCCATGCCGATGACCCCGCCACCAACGATGATCAGGTGGTCGGGCAGTTCATCGATGTCGAAGAGGTTTTCGTTGGTGAGGTAAGGCACGTCGTCCAACCCCTCGATCGGGGGGACGGCGGGCTGCGAACCGGTTGCAATCACGATCCGCGGGGCGGTGAGCGTGCGCCAGCCCACTTCCACCGATTGCGGACCCGTCACCTGCGCCCAGTCGCGAAAGACCTCGCAGCCCATTTCCTCGAACCGCTCCTCGCTGTCATGCGGGGCGATGGCGGCAATGGCGTCGTGGATGTGCTTATGCACCCCGGTCCATTCGACCTTGGGCGGCTCCAGCGTGATGCCATACCGCGTTGGCGTGCGCGCTTCGGCCGCACGGGCAGCGGCGGCGATCAGCGCCTTAGACGGCACGCAGCCATCGTTGAGGCACTCGCCGCCCATCTTGCGCGCTTCGATCAGCGCCACGCGCAATCCGAACAGCGCGCACCCACCGGCAGCGGTCAGTCCGGCAGCCCCGCCGCCGATCACGATCACGTCATGAGTGAATTTCATCGCTTGCTCCGTAACCCAAATTGCGGGAGATGCGAATGAAACTCGCAACCTTTCCTCCCCACTTCGACGGCAGGCGCACTTCGGTTACATGGCACCGACCTCTCCTTCCATGCGCATTCTCGTGACCGGCGCCGCCGGCCTTGTCGGCGGCGAGGTCTGCGTGGGCCTGCTCGAAGCGGGGCACAGCGTGACCGGCCTCGTCCACAAGAGCCCGACCGTGCGCGCCAACGATGGTAGAGCGGTGCCTGTGGATACACTCGCGGGCGATGTCTCGCAGCCCCGCTTCGGGTGGAGCGAGGCGCATTTTGCCGAAGGCGCCGCCGCGCACGACCTCCTCATCCACTGCGCCGCCACTGTTCGCTTCGACCTGTCGGAAGCCGATTACGAGGCGGTCAATGTGCGCGGCGTCGCCCATGCGCTGGCGCTGGCCGAGGCGGGCGGCATGGGCTTCCTCCATGTCTCGACCGCCTATGTCTGCGGCGCGCGCGACGGGGTGATCGGCGAGGACGATACTCTTCCCTTGGAGGGCTTCGCCAATGGCTATGAGGCGAGCAAGGCGGCGGGCGAGCGGCTGGTGCGAGACAGCGATCTCGACTGGGCCATAGCGCGTCCTTCCATCGTCGTCGGCGAACACGAAAGTGGCCGCATCCGCCAGTTCGACACCACTTACGCCGCTTTCAAGCTGATCGCGGAAGGCCGCGTGCGGCACATGCCGGCGCGCGAGGGCGCGACGCTGGACTTCGTACCCATCGACCACGTCGCTGGCGGGATCGTCGCGCTGGCCGGCCGGATGAAGGAGGCGGCGGGCGGCACCTTCCACCTCGTTTCGGGCCAGCCGCTGCCGGTGGCCGATTTCACCGGTGCCATCGGCGCCTATCCGCATTTCCACGAGCCCGAACTGGTCGCGCCCGAGGCCTTCGATCCGGCCACCCTCCCCGCGCTGGAGCGGCGCCTGTTCCGCCGCGTGGCGGGGCTCTACGCCAGCTATTTCCAGCGCGACCCGCATTTCACGGACGAGGCGTTCCGCGCGCTGACGGGCCTTTCCTGCCCGCCGACCGGACAGGCCTATATCCGCCGCCTGATCGATCACTGCATCGAGGTGGGGTTCCTACCCGCCGACTAGCGCACGTCGGGATAGTGGCGCGCCATGCGGCTGCGCAGCCCGAAGGCCCAGAGCATGCCGACCTTGAAATAGATCCAGTTCGCCTTGAGCGGGCCCCATGCCGCGATGCGCCGGTCCGAAGTGATGACACGGCGCGGGACCATCTTTACCCGCCCCAGCCGTGCCAGCTTCACGCACAGATCCGCCTCTTCCATTACCGCATCGCCCGGCGTGCAGCCGCCGACTTGCAGGAAATCGGCGCGGCGGAAGAACATCGCGTGGTCGCCGAAAAGCAGCCGGACGCCACGCAAGAACAGATGCGGCCGTGTGATCAGCGGGGCGTACCAGGTCTTGGCCCAATTATGGATCGTGGTGCCCCAGCGGGTCTTGTCCGGCCCCCGGATGACGGGTGTGAAACTGGCGAGCGCAATACGCCGGTCGGCCAGCGTCTCCTCGATCACCCGCACCATGTCAGGAGGCGGCAGCGTGTCGGCATGGACCACGCAGACGATCTCACCTTCTGCCTTGTCGACACCGAGATTGATCTGCCGCGCGCGTCCTTTTTCGCACGTCAGCACCTGCCAGCCCGCTTCGCGCGCAATGGCGCAGGTCGCGTCCGTGCTGCCGCCATCGACGAGCAGGATTTCCTCAGGTGGCGGGTCTAATTCCGCGAGGGTCGACACCAGCGCATGCAGAGCCCGCTCCTCGTCGAGCGTCGGGATGAGCAGCGTCACGCTCACTGGAATTCGGGCCAGCTGGCGAGGTCCTCGCCCGTGTCGATATCGGCAAGTTCGGGCAGGATTGCGGGGCCGTAGCCCTCGGCGGCCAGCCGAGCGAGGGTTTCGGTGAAGACGCGCGGCGTGCTCCACTCCATATCGGCGAATACAAAGGGGACAGGCTCGCGATAGCCGATGAGGTAATAGCCGCCATCGGTCGCCGGGCCGATCACCACGCGGCGGTCATCGAGCGCCTCGGCTGCCGCCTGCAACAGCGCGGGCGTGATCCCCGGGCAATCGCTCCCGATTATCAAGGCAGGCGAAGGCACACGCGCCATGCGGGCGCCGAGATCGCCCTCGCCCTGCTCCGCGACGGCGATATCCTCGCCGAACAGCTGGCGGAACGCCGCCTCCTCTCCGCCCGTCACCCGCAGTTCGAAGGCGAGCCCGCTAGCCCTTGCGACCTCCACCGTCTGCGCCAGCAGCCGCGCATAGACCCGCGCCGCCCCCTCCTCGCCCAAGGCAGGGATCAGCCGCGTCTTGACCTTGCCCGGTACGGGAAGGCGCGCGAAAATGGAGAGCTGCGGTTCAGCCATAGCGGGTCTGCGGTATAAGCCTCTCGGTCTGCTCGGAAACCCTGTGGAATTGGCGGTGGCGAGGCGCGAGTCAAGGATCTCGCGCAATTGGTATCGGGACGGGTCTGCTCGGCCAAAACTCATGCTGATGGGTTTGAGCGCGGTGGCATCGAGGCAAACCAGGACCTTGCCGCTGCGTGCTGCCGACCGCCTTCCCATGGCAGATGCGCCACATGCTGCCGAGCTGCCAAAAGCGCGCGAATCCACGGGCAAACGACATTTTGCGCGTCAGTCGGGGCCGCCACGGAGCGAATTGTTGCAAATTTGCAGCGCCCCATAACAAAAGACAAAACACGCGGACCTTTGCCTTGCGACTACGCCGGACTGCGGCAGTAATGGCGGAATTCAGGCGTGCGGGGAAGCGCGCCTTATTTTTGGGAACTGCCCGCCGGTAGGACCGGCCAATTTAGGGGGTCAGACTTAATGAAAATCCGCCCGTATTCCAGCACCCGCAATGTCTCGCGCCTCCTGGCCGGGTCGGGTCTGGCAACCATTGCCATGACGCTTGCGTCGCCTGTTGCTGCCCAGGACGGCTCGGTCGTCAATGACGGCGCACAGGAAGAGCAGGAAGAAGTCGTAAGCGTCGACAACGAGCCGACTGTCGCGACCGACGCGCAGACGATCACCGTCACCGGTTCGCGCATCCGTCGCAGCGAAGCGACCAGCTCGGCGCCGCTGCAGATCATCGATCCCGACATCGCGCGCCGCACGGGTGCGACCGACACCGCCGAGATCGTCCAGAATTCGCCGATCGCCAACGGCTCCTCGCAGATCACCTCGGCCATTTCGGCCAACGCGGTTGCCAACGGCGGCCAGGGCGCCGAAACGGTCTCGCTGCGCGGCCTCGGTGCCGAGCGTACGCTGGTCCTGCTGAATTCGCGTCGCGCCGGTCCGGCCGGTACGCGCGGCGGCGTTTCGTCGTTCGACCTCAACGTCCTACCTTCCTCGATCGTGGAATCAGTGGAGATTCTCAAGGACGGCGCCTCCTCGATCTACGGTTCGGACGCCGTTGCCGGGGTTGTGAACATCCTCACGAAGCGTTCGACCGACGGCCTCGAAATCGACGGTTCGGTAACCCTGCCGTTCGAAAGCGGCGGCGAAATCTTCCAGGGCAGCCTTGCCTGGGGCAAGGAATTCGATCGCGGCCACATCATGTTCGCCGGTGAATTCTATCGCCAGAACGAACTGGAACGCCAGGATCGCGATTACCTCGATTGCGACTACGACTACCTCTTCCGTACCGAAGACGGCGACGAGCGCGTCGACCTGATCGACCCGCGCACCGGTGAACTCGCCTGTAACGGCACCACCTGGGGCCACGTCTGGGCCTATTATCCGAACAACGTCCCGCGCACGAACTCGCCTTCGGTGCTGATGCAGTACAGCTATGGCGACGACGATCTCGGCCGCTTCGTGCCGGCCCCGGGCCCGGTGACCGGCCTCTTCGACATCTCGGCCCCTCCGGGCTGGTTCCCGGTCGCTTTCTGGAGCCCCGAATCACAGGGCGTAACCAACCGCTACAGCCCGATCGAACAGCGCGACTCGGTGATCCCCGAAACGGATCGCTACACCGCCTATGTCGAAGGTTCGTTCGCGCTCAGCGATTCGATCGAAGCCTATGCAGAAGGCCTCTTCAACCGTCGCCGCACCTACGTCGATAGCCACAGCCAGTTTTACAACTTCGGGCTTTCCGGCCTCTACTACGCTGAAGGCGACCCGGACGATCCGTTCCCCGGCTGGAACGGCAACATCCAGTTCCTGAGCCCGACCGGCATCCTCGACAATTACGACAACGAAATCGAAGTCGACTATTATCGCGGCGTCCTCGGCTTCCGCGGCGATCTGAGCGACTCGATCGGTTTCGACATCCACGGTCAGTACAGCCGTTCGGATGGCGATTACACGATCGACCAGATCCTGCAGGACGTGATCAGCCAGCAGACCGACCGTGCCTACGGCTACGGCTGCGCGGGCCTCGTCACGCCGATCAGCGGTCGTCAATGTCTCCAGCTCAACTGGGTCGATCCGCGCGTCATGGCCGGCGATCTCACGCCGGAAGAAGAAGCCTATCTGACCGAAACCGAAACCGGCAACACGCTCTACACGCAGGCCTTCATCGAAGCCTCGATTGCCGGCGAACTGTTCGACATGCCGGCAGGCACGGTCGGTTTCGCAGCCGGTGCGGTCTACCGCCGGGATACGATCAACGATCTTCCGGGCCACGTCACTTACGCGCCCAATCCGGACTTCGATCCAACCCTGTCGGAAGACGATCCGGATTACGAACGCCCGTTCATCGACAACGCTTTTGCGAACCCGTTCTCTTCGGGCAACACGGTTGGCCGTCGCGACACGTCGGAAGCCTTCGTCGAAGTCGAAGTTCCGCTGCAGCGCGACAAGCCGCTGGTGCAGGAACTCACGATCTCGGCATCGGCTCGTATCACAAACGTGAATTCGGTCCGTGATTCCGATGGTTTCGAAGATTCCGATAACGGCAACATCACCTACAAGCTGCAGGGCAACTGGCAGGTCAACGACTGGCTCCGCTTCCGCGGCACCTATGGCACCTCCTACCGCGCTCCGGCGCTGTTCGAGCTGTTCCTTGCCGACCAGGTCAGCGGTGCTCGCCAGACGATCGACCCTTGCGTCAACTGGGGTGATGCGCTGGCGAACGGCGCCATCACCCAGCGGATCGCGGACAACTGTGCAGCAGAAGGCCTCGCTCCGGACCGGACCGGTGCAGGCATTCAGGTCTCGGTCTTCACTTCGGGCGGTGTTGGCGTTCTCGAATCCGAGACGTCGCGCGCCATGACGGCAAGCACGATCCTGACGCCCTACATCGGCCCGAACTCGGATCTCGCCCTGACGATCGACTACTTCGATATTAAGGTAAAGGACGAGATCGCCCAGCTGACCGCAGCGAGCATCCTGCGCAACTGCTACGATTCGGAAGACTTCCCGAACAGCACGTTCTGCCAGCTGTTCGAGCGTGGTCAGGACGGCGATCCGACCAACATCCGCAGCGTGCGTCGTGCGTTCATCAACGTCGACGAACAGCTGAACCGCGGTATCGACTTCACGCTGCGTGCCAGCCATGATTTCGGTAGCGCCGGCCGTCTGTCGCTCCTTGCGCAATCGACCTACCAGTTGGAAGACACGATCAACCGTCTCGGCGAGTTCGATGACTACAACGGCGACGTCGGCGATCCGAAGTTCACCGCCGATATCAACCTGGTCTATGACTACGAAGGTTGGTCGCTGCTTTATGGCATGGACATCATCGGCGCTTCGTCGAGCGAGGAAGACTACATCGAAGACTTTGGCGTGCTCTGCCGCACTCCCGAGACAAGCGAATTCGCCGAATTCGTCTATCTCGGAGATTACTGTGTGCGTCCGCGCACCGACGCGGTGTTCTACCACAACCTGTCGCTGACGAAGGAATTCGCCGACCGGTTCGTGATCACCGCCGGTGTGTCGAACCTGCTCGACACGCGTCCGCCGGAAGTTTCGGGCATCACGACGATCGGTGGCGCCACGCCGCTGTTCGCTTCTCAGTACGACTGGCTCGGCCGCCGCGCCTTCGTGCGCGCTGGCATCAAGTTCTAAGGCCGATCGGTCTGGACGAAAAGGGGGGCGGGGCCGCGAGGCTCCGCCCCTTTTCTTATGGCTCCCTTGCACTTTTGGCCTGCCCCCTTAAGCCCTCTGCCATGCAAACGATCACCGTAAAGCCGGACAATCTCGACGAGAGGAACCGCGAGTTCGTCCAGCGCGAACTGGCCCAGCCGCTCTTCCTCAACAGCCTGCCGAAATCGGGCAGTCACTTGCTGCGCAACATCATCCGCATGTTCGTGCCCGTCGAGCAGCACTACTCAGCGGACTTCATCCAGTTTGCGAACCTGCAAAAGCATCTTGCGGCTTTCGACGGGCCACCAGCCAAACTGAGCTGGGGCCATCTGTTCTTCGCCGAAATCTCGGCGGCGACGACGGGTGCCGCGCGCCGGATCCTCCTGGTGCGCGACCCTTACGACTGGGTCCTTGCCGTGGCCCGCTTTATGCTGTCCGACGAATTCCAGGGCGATCTCGATGTGCTCAAGCGGGCGCCCCTGACCGCCGAACAGCTTCTTAATATCGTTATCTTCGGCATGCCGCGCAAAAGCCCCGGCCTGCATGAGACCTATCTCTTCAACGCAGTTGCCTGGCTGGGCACGGGGGTTCACCTCGTTCGCTTCGAGGAACTGCGCGACGCCGTTCGCAATCTCGATACGCCAGCCGCCGAGGACTATTTCACCGGACTGCTCGAAGCATGCGGTATCGCCAAGCCGGACGACTGGCGCGAACGCGTGGCCATCGGCGCCGATCGCGGCCAGAGCGGGACCGCGCGCGAAAACCTCACCATCAGGGGTGTCCGCATTCCGGACGAACTGCCGCAAATCCAGAAGGACATTGTGGACCTCGTCTCGCCCAAGCTGCGCGGCATATTGGGATACGCATAATGGCGCAGGAGCCAAACACCCGGATCGCTCCCGGATCGCTCGACGAAGCGATCGCCAGGGGTGAGGAATTGCTAGGGATCGACGCGAATGCCGCGCTCCAGCAAGCGCAGGTGATCTTGCGGAAGGATGGACGAGAACCGCGCGCCCTGCGGATTGCGGCCGCCGCGCACCGCGCGCGCGGGGAACACCAATACGCTGCGCGCGCCGAACTCGTCGCGCTCGAGGAGGGGCGCCGCTACCCCGTCCTCCAGCAGGCCGCAAAGGCCCTCGCCGAAGGTGATTTCGCCCGCGCGAGCGAGCTGGCCGCGCAGCATATCCGTGCCTTTCCCAAGGATCTCGCCGGGCTCACCCTGTCGGCCGAGAGCGCGCTCGGGATCGGCCTGACCGACAAGGCGATCCCTCTCTTGCGCGCGGTCCTTGAACGTGCGCCCGGTTTCGGCCATGCCCGCGTTCTTCTGGTCAACGCCCTGATGCTGTCCGACCAGCTGGTGGACGCGCGCAAGGAGCTTGATTTCCTGCTCGCCTCGGCACCCGACAACCGCTCGCTCCTCGCGCTCAGCAATCGCCTTTCCAACGGGGCGGGTAATTTCGAAGCCTGCGTGCGCACGACGGAGCGGCTGCTGACCCTCGAGCCGAAATCTCCCGACCTTCACGCCGATCACGCCGATGCGCTGCGGTTTTCCGGGCGGCGCGAAGAAGCCCTGGAAGCCTACCGCCGGGCGCTCGAGCTGGCGCCCGATCACGCGCGAAGCTGGTGGAGCATGGCGGACCTCGACGCGTCCTCGATCACCGATGCCGATGTGTCGACCCTGCGAGATCTCCTTGCTAGCCAAAGCATCCCGGCGGAGGCGAAGACCAATCTCCATTTCGCGCTCGCCATCGCGCTGCACGCGCGCGGGGAGCATGACGAGGCCTTTGCCCAATTCGCCTCCGGAAACGCCGTGCGCGCCAAGCAGGAATCGCATTCGGCAAGCCAGTTCCATGCCCGCATGATGGACCAGCTTGAACGGCTTCGCGTGCCCGGCGGACTGCCCAGCGCTGCTGCCGGAAGCAAGCCGGTTACGCCGGTCTTCATGGTTGGCATGCCCCGCGCAGGCTCCACACTGCTGGAGCGCATGCTTGCGCAAAGCCCCCGCGTGGAAGCCTTGGGCGAATTGCAGATCATCCCGCACATGGTCAAACGCCTCGAACTCACCAAAGGCAGCGAGAAGCTCAACGAAGTGATCGCGGATTTGTCGCCCGAAACCCTGGCTGCGCAGGGCAAGTGGTATTGCGAGCGCATGGCCGAAGCGATGCGACCCGACGCCGATCTCGCGATCGACAAGATGCACATGAATTGGCGGCACCTCTCGCTCATCCTGCGCGCCATGCCCGAGGCGCGGATAATCGACATTCGCCGCGATCCGATGGACTGCTGCTGGTCGAACTACCGCACGCTGTTTTCGAAGGGCCATGCTGCTTCGAACAATCTGCACGACATCGGACGTTTTTACCGCACCTATGTCGAGTTCACCGACGGAATGCGCGAAGCCTTCCCGGACCGGATCATGCTGGTGCGCTACGAGGAACTGGTCGATGAGCCCGAGTCGGTCCTGACCGGAGTCGCCGGTTTTCTGGGCATCCCTTACGAGGACAGCATGCTCGACTTCCACCGCTCCAACGCACCGGTAGCGACCGCGAGTTCGGAACAGGTTCGCCAGCCTCTGAATCGACGCGGCATCGGTTCCTGGCAAACCTATGCCGACCACCTCGCCCCCTTGCGCGAGGCCCTGGGCGATGACTGACGCCAGACGCGGCACAAGGCCCATCCGCAAGCTGCTGATCGTGGGAGGCGGGTCGGCCGGCTGGATGGCCGCGGCCTTTTTGTCGAGGGCGCTGGGCCGGACTGTCGCAATCGAGCTTGTCGAAAGCGACGACATCGGCATCGTCGGTGTTGGCGAAGCGACGATCCCGCCCATCCGTGAATTCAACCGGCTGGCCGGAGTCGACGAGGCGGAATTTCTCCGCGCCACCGATGCCACGTATAAGATCGGCATCCAGTTCGAGAACTGGGGACGCCAGGACGAGCGCTACATTCACGCCTTCGGGCATACGGCGCAGGAACTGGATGCGCTGGTCCCGCTTCATCACTGGTGGCTGTTGGGACGTGAGGCCGAGAGTAGCGGTTATCCGAAGTGGGAAGACATGTTCCTCGGGCGTGTGGCAGCCGACGAGAACCGTTTCGCGATCGATCAGCGACCGGGCAGCGAGCTGTCGCGCCTGCTTCCCCACGCCTACCATTTCGATGCGCTTGCCTATGGCCGTTATCTTAGAAGCCTCGCGGAAAGCCGAGGGGTAATGCGGACGGAAGGCCGGATCGCCCATGCCCACCGCAACGGCGAAAGCGGCGACATCACGCAGGTGGCACTGGAGGACGGTCGCGAGCTGGCGGCCGACTTCTTCATCGACTGCTCTGGGTTCCGCAGCCTGCTGCTTGGGGACGCCATGAAAGAGGAGTTCGACGACTGGTCGAACTACTTGCCCGCCGACTGCGCGGTGGTGGTCCAGACCGATCCCGCCAGCGAAGCCATCGCTCCCTTCACGCGGGCCATTGCGCACGAGACCGGGTGGCAGTGGAATATTCCGCTCCAGTCACGAACCGGCAATGGCCACGTCTATTCGAGCCGCTTTTCAAGCGATGAGGACGCGCTCGCACGATTTCTCGCCAATCTCACGGGGACACCAAAGGGTGAGCCGCGCGTCCTGCGTTTCGCCACCGGACGCCGCCGCAATCCTTGGTCGGGCAACGTCCTCGGCCTTGGCCTTGCCGCAGGGTTTCTCGAACCTCTGGAATCAACCAGCATCCATCTGGTCCAATCGGGTCTGGAGCGTTTCGTGAAGCTGTTTCCAGGGCATGCAGGAGCGAGCCGCGAGCGTGATCACTTCAATCGCCAGTCCGAAGCGGAATGGCTGCAGGTTCGCGATTTCATCATCGCGCATTACAAGGTGACGCAGCGGCAGGATTCGGAATTCTGGCGCCATTGCGCCGCGATGGAGGTCCCCGACAGCCTCGCCGCGAGCCTCGATCTCTGGCAGGCGCATGGAAGCCTCGCCATCGACGGCGGCCACCTGTTCCAGCAGACCTCGTGGACCTCGCTGCTCATCGGCCAGAACCTGCTTCCGGATTCACCGCACCCGCTCACCGCGCGCGCCGATGCGGGGGCAATCGCCTCTCGGATCGCCCACATCGCGCAATCGCTGCGCCAGAGCGGCGCGCGCCTGCCCGACCACCGGCGCTTCATCGAGCAAGCGAGCGGAGTGTCCGGGAACCCGGCCCCGGCATAAATGAAAATTTTGGAAGATCACACATCACGCGGGGGAGGTGCGAAGGTGGTGAGCCGTGCTGGGTTCGAACCAGCGACCTACTGATTAAAAGTCAGTTGCTCTACCGACTGAGCTAACGGCCCGACCACGCCCGCCACCTAGGGAGGTGATCGGGAGCGGTCAAGCGTGGTTTGGCTTGCTTTTGCACCTGCGCGGCAATTAGGCGTGGTTGGCTAGGGAAAGGTGGGGGCAATGGAGCCGCTCGACGCGCGACAATCGAAGGCCGGCAGCGGGGGCCCCTCCTTTTCGCTGGGCAACCGGCTGGCGCGGGCCGTGTGGATGGCGGCCTGGCTCGTGCTCGCGCGCTGGACGCCGCCGCCGCTCCACGGCTGGCGGGCGCTGGTGCTGCGGCTGTTCGGGGCGAAGCTGGGCGAAAATGTGCGGGTTCACGCGAGCGCGCGGATCTGGCATCCCGCTAATCTGGAGCTCGGCGACAACGCGCTGATCGGTCCCGGCGCGATCCTCTACAACCAGGGACGAATTTCGATCGGCGCCGACAGTGTTGTTTCCCAGCGTGCGCATATCTGCGCCTCAACCCATGACACCTCCGACACCCATTTTCAGCTCGTCCTGCGCCCGGTCAACATTTCGAAACGTTGCTGGGTCGCCGCCGAGGCCTTCGTCGGGCCGGGTGTCACTATGGGCGAAGGGGCGGTGCTCGCGGCGCGCGGGACATTGTTCGAGGATGCGGAAAGCTGGACGATCTACCGCGGCAACCCCGCCACCGAAGTCAGGAAACGCGCGCTGCGATCTGACGCAGGGTGAGGCCGGTCACCGGATCGCGCCAGTCGGCGGCGACGCGCGCGGCGGGGCCGGCCACGAAGTCGCGCTGCCGGAAGAGGGGATGCGGGATCGTCAGCTGTGGCGAGAGCCAGGCCCCGCCGCTCCACAAGACGATATCGAGATCGAGCGGCCGCCCGCGCCAGCGGCTCCCGCGACGCTTGCGTCCAAACTGGCGTTCGAGGGCCTGCAATTCGTCCAGCATGGTTTCGGGATCGTGGGGCGTTTCGACCAGCGCCGCCCCGTTCGCATAGAGGCGCTGCGAAGGGCCGACCGGACGGCTGCTTATAATGCGCGAGGCTGCAATGACTTCGATCTCCCGCTCCGCCATCGCATCCAGCGCCGTCGCCAGCACGCGGCGTGGGTTGCCGATACCGGGCACGCGCATGTTCGAGCCGAGCGCGAGGATGTAACGGTGGACGGTCACGCGTCACCCCCGAACACGTCGTTCCCGGCCGGTTCTGCCGAGAAAGCGCCCAACACCACGCGGCGCTGGCGCTTGACCAGCCCCGAGGTCTCCAGCGTGAAGGGCACGCCGATATCGGCCGAGTAATTCGGCGCGCGCAGCCGCACTTCGAGCGCGCGCTCCTGCTGGCGCATGCGGACGATGGCCGAAGCCTCGATCCGGCCGTCTTGCGCCCGGGGCTTCAGCAATTGCCCCATCCGGTCGGCGGGGCCGCGCGAGGTATCGGTCACGCCTGTCTCCAGCACCGCGACCGCCTGGATCGTGCCGCCGGGGCGCAGTTCGAAAACGAGCGGGTGGAAATGCCCGTCCTTCTCGACCCTTCCGATGGCGGCCTCGAGCGCGGCAGTGAAGAGCCGGTCGAGCTGGTCCTGAGTGATGGCGCGACCCGATCCCAAGCTAGATATCCTCGCAGATCCGCCCGTAGAGCTGCGGCCTGCGATCGCGGAAAAAGCCCATCCCGGCCCGGTGCTTGGCCGCGCGGTCGAGGTCGAGCGTCTGCACCAGCACGCCGCTGTCGGAGGCGCCGTATTCCTGTGTCAGATCGCCCCATTCGTCGCTGATGAAGCTGTGGCCGTAAAAGCTCTGCTGGCGGTCGGCGGGGCCTTCGTGGCCGATGCGGTTGGCTGCGCAGACGGGCATGCAGTTCGACACCGCATGGCCGATCATCGCGCGCCGCCACATACGGCTGGTGTCGAGGTCTGCGTCGTAAGGCTCAGAGCCGATCGCGGTCGGATAGAACAGCACTTCGGCGCCCTTCAGCGCCATGACCCGCGCGCATTCTGGATACCACTGGTCCCAGCAGATGCCGACGCCGATGCGTGCGCCGAACACGTCCCACACCTTGAAGCCGTCGTTGCCGGGGCGGAAATAGTATTTTTCCTCGTAACCCGGGCCATCGGGAATGTGGCTCTTGCGATAGGTGCCCATAATCTCGCCATCGGGGCCGATCATGGCGAGCGTGTTGTAATAGTGATGCCCGTCGCGCTCGAAGAAGCTGGTCGGGATGGCCACGCCGAGCTTCCCGGCAAGCTCCTGCATGGCGCGCACGCTCGGGTCTTCGGCCAGCGGGCGGGCGCGGGCGAAAAGCTCTTCCTCCTCCTCGCGGCAGAAATAGTCGCCGGCGAAGAGTTCGGGCGGCAGGATCACCTGCGCGCCCTTGCCCGCGGCCTCTTCCACTAGCGCGCCCACGGCGGCAATATTGTCGGCCTCGTCAGCCCGCGCGAGGGCGAGCTGCAGGACGGAAACGCTAAGTTCTCTCATGGGAGAGGAGCGTTATTTCTCCTTCAGCGCGAAGTCCACCTGGATATAGACTTGGCTGCGGCTGGTGCCGATCATCATGCCGGGCGAGGACTGCTGTGTCCGAATGGGCGGAGGCGGCGCTACCGGCGGCGGAGGGGCGGCAACTTCTGCGGCCATTTCGTTCATGGCCTGTGCTCCGCGCAGCCATTGCCGCCCCTGCTGCCCACCCGCATCGCGGATGTAGAGCACGCGGCTGATCTCCATGCCTGCCGCTTCGGCATAGGCCTCGGCGCGGCCCCGGGCGGCCTTGTAGGCATCGGCATAGGCGATGTTGGCGACCTCTTCGGGATCGCTCATGGTGAGGCTGGGACCGGACAGGACATTGGCCCCGGCCTCGGTCACCGCCGAGACGGCAGCGCCCGCACGATCGGGATTGTCCATCGTGACTTCGAACACATTGCTCGCCTGGTACTGGCCCTTGCGGTCGCCCCAGTCGATCCGACGCACCGAGACGTTCTGCGTCTGGATATCGTCCTCCTCGACGCCCAGTTCGCGCAAAGCCGCGACGATTTCCGCGATCTTCTCGGCATTGGCCTCGCTCGCCGCCTTGGCGCTGCGCGAATAGGTCTCGATACCGGCGTTGAACTGCGCGCGGTCGGGTCGGCTTTCGGCCTGCCCGCTGGCGCTGACGGAAAGCAGCGTCTCGCCATGATCGACACCGCGAACCTCGTCGCTCCGGTCGGCGCAGGCGGCGAGAGCCAGCGGGGCGGAAGCGGCCAGAATCAGTTTATGCATGAAAAATCCCCTCGATGTAACACTATTACATCGAGGGGATTGGCTGTGTTCAGATGAACGCTGGCTGACGAAGCGGTCAGTCGGCCTTCTTGAAAAGCAGCGTCATCCGGTCGCTTTCGCCGATCGCTTCGTAGCGCGCGCGGTCCTCGTCACCGAACTGGAGGACGGGAGGCAGGGTCCACACGCCGCGCTCCCAATTGGCGGGATCGCGCGGATTGGCGTTGATCTCGCTTTCGGCGGCCAGTTCGAAACCGGCAGCCTCGAAGATCGCCACCACGTCCTCGGTGCGCATATAGCCGCGCTGGCGGGCGCCGTAATCGTCATAGCTCGCACCCTTCGGAGCGCGGTGCTGGACCACGCCGACCATGCCGTCGTCCTTCAGCATCATGCGCGCCGCCTTCAGCACTGTATCGGCCTCGTTGCCCATGTTGAGGCCATGCATCGAGCGGAAGATCAGCACGCGGTCGACCGTGCCGGCAAGCTCTTCGGGCATCTCGTCGATCTCGAAGGCGGTCACATTGGCTGCGTTCACGCCGGCCATTTCGCCCACGCTCGTAGTGAAACGCTCGGTCCAGCTCTTGGCGCGCGCTTCCTGCGCGCGGTCGCGATAGTCCTGCCCGTCGCTATCGGGTTGGAACGCAATGTAGCGGCCGGCGGGCGAGATATAGGGCGCTAGCACACGGGTGTACCAGCCGCCGCCAGGGCCGAACTCGGCCACGGTCATGGTGGGCTCGACACCGAAGAAGTCGAGCGTCTGTTCGGGGTGGCGGTACTGGTCGCGCGCGCGATCGTCGTCGCGCAGGTCCGCCTCGAGAACCTCGCCGATAGTCGGCACATGATCGTCGGCGGCAAGCGGCGATGCCAGCAGGGCGGTCGCGGCGGCGGCAAGCAAAAAGCGCATAGTTCTGTCTCCCCTTGTGAAACGATTGCTGCCCTCCTGCCTGTGCGCGCAGGCGATGACAAGCGTGCCTGCGCTTCCTACATGGCCGGGCAAAGGAGAAAGACATGGCTCAGGAACAGGTTATCGTCGCGGGCGGGTGCTTCTGGTGCACCGAGGCGGTGATGAAGGACGTGATCGGCGTCACCGGCGTCGAAAGCGGCTATATCGGAGGCGACCAGCCCAACCCGACCTACAAGGAAGTCTGCACCGGCAACACCGGCCACGCCGAGGGTGTGCGCGTGACCTATGATGCGGACCAGATCAGCCTCGATCAGATCCTCGACGTGTTTATGGGCACGCACGATCCGACCCAGCTCAACCGGCAGGGCAACGATATCGGCACGCAATATCGCAGCGCCATCTTCCCCGCCGAAGACCAGCGCGAGGCCGCCGAAGCGGCGATCGCCCGCTGGAACGAGGAGCATCCCGGCCAGAGTGCGGTGACGACGATCGAAACCGGCGAATGGTATCCGGCAGAGGATTACCACCAGGAATACTGGGAAGGCGAAGGCCAACGGAACCCCTATTGCCTCGCGGTCATCCCGCCCAAACTGATGAAGCTCAGGAAGAGCTTCCAGAAATATCTCAAGGACGACGCGTAACAAAAAAGGGGCGGCCCGCTAAAGGCCGCCCCTTCTTTTTGTCCTGTGGTCAGGCTCAGCCTTCTTCGGTGGCCTTGCTGACGAGGATGTTCACCGAAACGCGGCGGTTCTGCGCCTTGCCTTCGGGCGTGCTGTTGTCGGCCGCCGGGTCCGATTCGGACATGCCGGTCGGGGTCAGCATGCGCCAGGGCTGCCAGCCGCACTTCTGCTGCAGGTAGTTCACGACGCGGCCTGCACGGCGCTCCGAGAGGACCTGGTTGTAGTCTTCGTCACCGTCCGAATCGGTGTAGCCGACGACGAGCAGGAGGGCGTTGTCCATTTCCTGCGCCTGCGAAGCGATGTCGCAGATCTCGCGCTGGCCTTCAGGCGAAATCGCCCACTTGCCGCTGTCGAAATAGACGTTGGTCACGCCGCGGACGTTGTACTGGTCGATGTTCGCCATGCGGCCACGCAGCGCTTCGGCGGCAGCGGCGTTGGCGTCGATGTCGGCGCGGTGTTCGGCGAACTGCTGCTGCGTTGCGCCGCGGATCATCGCTGCGGTTTCGAGATCCGAAGCCTTCAGCTTCACCTGCTTGGCGACGAGGCCGCCCTGGAACTGCAGGGTTTCGACTTCTACCGGCAGGCCGTTGATCAGCTGGCTGGTGCGCAGCGTCTTGCTGCCGAGGCCGAGGAAGCCGCCAGTGGCCTTAACTTCGGTGCCTTCGTCGACGATGATCGTCGTGTTCTGGCCGTTTTCCATCGTCACCTGAATCTTGTCGCCGCTGCGCGCGGTGATGATGCCTTCGACTTCCGGACCTTCGGTCAGGGCCGAACCATAGACGTCGATGTCGGTGTTGTCCTGGGCGGCGACCGGAGCTGCCAGCGGCAGGGCCAGGGCGGAAAGCAGGAGGGGGATACCTGCGGTCTTCGTAAATGCAGTCACTTGGGGATACTCCTAGATAATGCGACGCCGGATGAGGGGGGTAACGGCATCATGTCCGGTCGCCCGGGGGATGGGCTGGTCCGGTTATGGAATGTCTACCTGATAGGCTTAACGGATATGCGGGTCGAAAGAGCCCGCGGTCGAATTAACGAGGGCCTAGCTGTTGCCAGCGGCCTTTCACGAAAATGAACGAAGCTTTCAGGCTCGCCCGGCAGGGGGCGGTTCGGGCCGGGGGTGCGACGAGTTGAGCCGGACCCTGCCCTATTTGTGCCGCAAATCAGGCCCCGCGGATCGCCCGTGCGATGAAGAATCCATCGATTCCCCCGTTTTCGAGCAGCATTCCCGGGTCGGTGCGCAGCGTGCCGTCGCCCGCAGGGCTGATGCCATCGGGCAATTCGTCCGCAGCAATCGGCGCGATTGTGAGGCTGGAAGGCAGGTCCTGCCCCTCGCCTTCTTCGCGTTCGAGCGAGCAAGTCGCGTAGACGAGGACGCCTCCGGGCTTGAGCCACTCCGCCGCGCGGGCAAGCAGCGAGGCCTGCAATTCCGCCATCTCCTCGATCTGGCGCTGGCCGATCCGGTGGATGACGTCGGGGTGGCGGCGCGCGGTCCCGGTCGCCGTGCAGGGCGCGTCGAGCAGGATCGCGTCGAAATGGTGCTTCGGCTCCCACGCAAGCGCATCGGCGCGCACGGCGGAAGCCTTGAGACCGGTCCGCTTGAGATTGGCCTTGAGCAGGTCGAGCCGCCGCTTGGAGATATCGAGCGAGGTGACTTGCCAGCCCTGCGCGGCGAGCTGGAGCGTCTTGCCGCCGGGCGCGGCGCACAGGTCAAGGACGTGGCGCCCTTCACCCGCCCCGAGCAGGCGCGCGGGAAGAGAGGCCGCGAGGTCTTGCACCCACCATTCACCCTCCGCGAACCCGGCCAGCTTCTCGACATTCTCCCCGCGCGGCAGGCGCAGGTGACCCGGTAGCAGGCTGTCGGCGGCGAGCTTCGTTTTCCAAATCTCGGTCTGGGTGGGATCCTTCAGCGTGAGGTCAAGCGGCGGCGGTTCGGCGAGGCCCCCTGCGATGTCTTCGGAGCGCTCGCCCCAACGCTGCGCCACCTCCTCAGGCATTGTTGGCGCTTCGGGGAGAGCAATCTCTCGCTTGGTCAGAGTGGAAAACACGCCATGCGCCAGCCGCCGCGGGCCGCCCGCAAGCAGCGGCAAGCAGGTGGCGATCACGGCGTGCGGCGGAGTGTCTAGACGCAGCCACTGGGCAAGCATCATGCGCAGCACCATGCGGGCCTTGGAATCCTCCGGCAGCGCTTTCTTCGTCGCGCTGTCGATGGCCGTGTCGAGATCGACCAGCCAGCGCAGCACCTCGCTCGCGATGGCGCGGGCGAGCGCCTTGTCCTCGAACTTGCGCACGTCCTTGGTCGCTGCATTGAAGGCGATGTCGAGCGTCTCGCCGCGCCGGAAGACGGCGTCGAGCAGGCGAAGCGCGGCGCGGCGCGCGTGGATTCCGGGAGGCTTTGCCATTGCCATGCGCCCCTACCCGCACTTGAAACCCTGCGCCAGCCTGCGCATTTTAGGGCCATGACAAAACGCGCGACCAAGCGGCCCGAGACATTCGAGAAGCCCGAACACTGGAGCAACGAACCGCCGCCCAAGCCGCAAAAGGTCAAGGACGAGGAAGACCTCAGCCCGACGCGCTATGGCGACTGGGTCAAGGACGGCATCGCGATTGATTTCTAGCTAGATCGCCTTGAGCGAAATCTTCAGGCCATCGCGGGGCTTGGGGATCGGCCAGGGCTGCCAGTCCGGCTCTTGCACCAGTTCGATGCGGTAGCGCGGCAGCAACTGCGCCATCAGGATCTTCACCTGCATATAGGCAAAGTGCAGGCCGAGGCACATATGCGCGCCGCCGCCGAAGGGCACCCAGGCGTACTTGTGGCGTGCCTTCACGTTTTCCGGCGTGAAATGCATCGGGTCGAAGGCATGGGGGTTGTCCCAGTGCTCTTCCTCGTGATGCACGAAATAGGCGTTGATGCCGACGTGCGTGCCGGCCGGGATGCGATAGCCGCCAAACTCGAATTCGCGCAGCGCACGGCGCGGGGTGGAAGGGACCGGCGGAACCTTCCGCAGCGCTTCCTTGAAGGCCATTTCAACGAGGTCGAGCTTGCCCATATCGTCATAGTCGAGATCGCGCGGGCGTCCGTCCGAACCGATGCCGCCGGTCACGCTTTCCACTTCCTGCCGCAGCTTTTCCTGCCATTCGGGATGCTTGGCGAGCAGCCAGATCAGCGAAGTCGCCGAACTGGTGATGGTGTCATGCGCCGCCATCATCAGGAAGTTCATGTGATCGACCACCTCGACGACCGGCATGAGGCTGCCGTCTTCGTATTCGGCGGTGGCGAACTGGCTGAACATGTCCTGCCCCCCGCCCTCGGCGCGGCGGCGGTGGGTTTCGGCGGTGAAGAAATCGACGAGGAACTTCCGGCCGTCGACCCCGCGCTTCATCTGCGTGAAGGGCAAGGGCTTGCGCACCGGCGCGACCGAGGCCTGCACCATGTCGATGAAGGCGGTGTTGATCTTGTCGGCTTCCGGCCCCCACTCGATGCCGATGAAACTGTCTGCGGCAAGGTCGAGCGTCAGCGTCTTGATCGCGGGGTAGAACTGCATCGGGCCTTCGCCCCAGTCTTCCACCTTCTTCGCGATGCCGCGGTTGAGGCTGCCCGAATAGTGGCGCATCGGGCCCGGCTTGAAGGCGATCGACAGCGCGCGGCGATCAGCGCGGTGATGGTCGAAATCCATCAGCATCAGCCCGCGCGGGAAAAGCTGGTCGAGGATCGGGCCCCAGCCCTGCTCGGAGGAGAAGTTCTTATTCCGGTCGAACAGCAACAGCTCGTTCGCATCGGCACCGATCAGACCGACATTCCAGCCACCGAAGGCCTTGTTCTTGTACACCCGGCCATAGGTCTCGACCATGCGCCGTGTGAAGGCGTGCGGGTCCTTCAGCATCTTCAGAGTGTTGCCGACCACGGGCCAGCCGCCTTCGCCCGGAATGTGGGCAAGATCGTCTGCGGAAGGGGCGCCCTCCGTCCAGTGGGTGGGGATCGGGTCGTGTGCTGCGAGAGTTGCCATGGGCCGACTATGCCAAGGCAATGGTTAAGTGGCAATTAGCAATCTAAATCCAGCCTGAAAGTTCGCGCCGCAGCAGCGTCTCCAGCATCGCGAGGCCGACATCCGAAGTGTTGAGACAGGTGAGCGCGGCAAATTTCTCTCCGCCTTTTTCGAGGAACTGGTCGCGGCCCTGCATCGCCAGCTCTTCCAGCGTTTCGAGGCAGTCGGCGGAAAAGCCCGGCGCGGCGATCGCCATGCGCTTCGTACCCTTGGCAGCTTCCTCGGCGATGACGTGATCGGTTGCCGGCTCCAGCCATTTCGCGCGCCCGAAGCGGGACTGGAAGGTGGTGCGGATGCGAAACCCCCGGCCATCGAGCCGCGCCTGCAAGAGGCGTGAGGTCTTCATGCAGTGGCAGTGGTAGGGATCGCCGAGGTGAAGCGTGCGCTCGGGCATACCGTGGAAGCTTAAAAGCAGGACCTCCGGCTCGAAATCGAGTGCGGAGAGCTGGCGGGTGAGGTCCACCTCCAGCGCGTCGATATAGGCCGGGTCGTCGTGATAGGGCGGCAGGGTGCGCAAGGAGGGTTGCCAACGCATCTTCCCCAAGGCTTCCCCAGCCTTGTCCACAACCGTCGCCGTCGTCGCGCCCGAATATTGCGGGTACATCGGGGCGAGCAAGATGCGCTCGCAGCCCTTGTCCATCAGCGCCTTCAGCCGCTCCGGGATCGAGGGCGTGCCATAGCGCATGGCCCAGTCGACCGTAACGCTGTCGCCCAGCCGCGCCTGCATGGCCTCGGCCTGCTGGCGCGTGATCACGGCGAGCGGCGAGCCTTCGTCGGTCCAGACCTGCCTATACGCGTGCGCGCTCTTCTTCGGCCGCGTGTTGAGGATTATGCCGCGCAGGATCGGCTGCCAGGCAATCGGCGGAATTTCGACCACGCGGCGGTCGGAGAGGAATTCGGCGAGATAGCGCTTCACCGGACCCGGCTCAGGCGCGTCGGGCGTGCCGAGATTGACGATCAGGACACCCACGCCGCCGGATTTCACCGGGGGATGGTCTGCGGGAAGGGTCTGCGGCTGCCAGGTCATACGGAAAGCGGCAAACGGTAAGAACGCTCGCCCGTCAAGGCAAACAGCGCGTTGGCCACTGCTGGGCCTGACACGGTCACGCCCAGTTCGCCGGCGTCGAAGGGCTCGGCATCGCTGGCGACGAAATCGATGCGCATGTCAGGCACTTCGGCAAGACCCGGCAAGCGCATCTCGCCCAGCGTGCGCGGCACGGGATGGCCGCTGTCGAAGGTCAGCGGCGCACCGAGCGCGAGGCCGAGACCATAGAGAAGCCCACCCTCGATCTGCTGCCGGGCAAGGTCGAGGTTCACCACGCGGCCGATGTCGGCCACCGCACTCAGTTGCGTCACCGCAATCCCGCCTTCGCCGCGGCGGACGTGGGCGACGCAAGCGATGTGGCCTGCAGTGAGCGGGTCGCGGCCCATGCGGACCATGGCGACACCTTCCCCCGAACCTGACTGTCCGCCGTCCCAGTCCCCCAGCCGCGTGGCGCGGCGCAGCACCTCGGCCATGCGCGGGGCGCCGCCCAGCATCGCCATACGATAGAGGAAGGGGTCGCGTCCGGCGTTGCGCGCCAGCTCGTCGACGAAGCACTCGGTAAAGAAGGCGGTGTACCCATGCGCCCCGCCGCGCATCCTTGCTGTTGGCAGGCCGATGCGTGCGGGCACGTGTTCGGTGGCGACATGGGCGATGCTGTAAGGCGGCACGGCGCCTTCGACCGCGAAGGCATCGGCCTCGCCCACACTTTCGCGCCGGGCGGCTTCGGGCACGTAATTGTCGAAGAGGCGATGACCAGTCTCGCGCATCCACGAGGGCGCGGTGATGCGCGCGCGCCACGCGACGGGCTGGCCCTGCGGACCGATCGTGGCGCTGATCTCGCCCGAAACCGGCGCGCGGGGCGGCACCATCTGCAGGTCCTGCGCGCGAGACCATGTGAGCTGGACCGGTCGCCCGATCTCGGCGGCGATCTGCGCGACTTCGATCGCGTGCTGCTTCTCCAGCCGCGCGTCGAAGCTGCCGCCCGCCGAAACGGGGTAGAGGATCACGTCGGAGGGCGAGAGGCCGACGGCCTTGGCTGCCGCATCGCGCGCCGCCGCCGGAGCCTGCGAGGCGATCCAGAGCTCGAGCCGCCCGTCGGCCAATCGCGCGGTGGCCGAGGCGGTTTCGAGCGGCGCGTGGAGGGCGGGCGCAACATCGTAGCGGCGCGTCACCTGCGCCTCGCCGATCAGGGAGTCGGGTTCGCCGATAGTCTCGATCCGCTCCGCCCGCTCGCCCGCGTCTTCGCGAGCGCGCTCCATCTCGGTGTCGAGTATGACCTGTTCGACTGCGCCCGGCCCCGTAAAATAGGGGCGCATCTTCGCCAGCGCCTGATCGGCGATCCACCAGCTTTCGGCCACCGCGGCGAGCCAGCGCTTCGATTTCACCACGCCGACCAGCCCGCGCGTGCCTGCCACCGCGTCCTCGTTGAAGCGCAGCAATTCGGGCAAGCCGTGCGGACCGTGGCGGATCGACGCGAAGACCATGCCCGGCAGGCGGATATCGGCCGCGAAGATATGGCTGCCATCAACCTTGGAAGGCAGGTCGAGCCGCGGGAAGATGGTCGACGCATCGCCCTCGCCCGGCAGCGGCTCCTCGAAGGCGGGCATGGGCCGCAAGGGCGCGGGATCGGGCGGATCCAGCTGCGCCGCCTCGTCCACCAGCGCACCGAAGGGCAGGCGGCGTTCCTCGTGGATGACAAAGCCCTCGGCGACCTCGCATTCTTCCGGCTCGACATCCCAGCGGTCGGCGGCGGCGCGCACCAGCATATCGCGCGCGCTAGCCGCCGCTTCGCGCAAGGGCAGTTCGTAAGCGGCGAGGCTGGTCCCCGCCGCAGTGACGGAGAAATCGCGGGAACGGGCGAAGCGGGTGACCGCGCTGTCCTGCGGATCGTCGCTTGCGCCGAACAAGCCCTCCCAAAGCGGCGACCACTGGGCGGCCAGCGGGAGGTTGGCAAAGAAACCCGCCGGGGCGACGGGCTCGATGCCCACTTGCCGCCAGTCCGCGCCCAGTTCGGTCGCGGCGATCTGGGCGAGCAGCGTGCCGACGCCCTGCCCCATTTCGAGCTGCGGCACGGCCACGCTGACCACGCCATCCTGCCCGATGGTCATCCAGCCGCCAAACAGCGCCTCGCCCTCGCGCGCGATGAGCGGGCTGGGATAGGCGCGCGGCCAGAAGGTCCAGGCGAGGAGCAATCCCCCGCCTGCCGCCGCACCCGCCAGGAGCTTGCGGCGCGAGACCGGAAGGGCGCTCAGCTTCTCGCGGAGATCCATTCGCCCAGCCTTGTCGCGATGGCGTTGAAAGGTTCGGCCATCGGCCCGTCGCCTGCCGCCGGAGGATCGCCCGCGTCGCTGCCCTGCCGGATCGCCATGTCGAGCGGGATGCGCCCGAGGAAGGGCAGTTCCAAACGCCCGGCAGCCGCCTCGACACCGCCCGCGCCGAAGGGGTCGGACACCTCACCGCAATGGGGGCAGGCGTAGCCCGACATATTCTCGACCAGCCCGATTACCGGGACGCCCGCCGTGTCGAACAATTGCCCGGCGCGCGCGGCGTCGATCAGCGCGAGGTCCTGCGGCGTGGAGACCAGCACCGCGCCCGCTGGCTTGAACTTCTGGATCATGGTCAGCTGCACATCGCCCGTGCCCGGCGGCAGGTCGACCAGCAGAACCTCGGTTTCGCTGCTCCAATGCGCTTCGAGCAGTTGCGTGATCGCGCCCGAGGCCATCGGCCCGCGCCATGCCAGCGCCTTGCCGGGGGTGACAAGATGGCCCATCGAGAGATGCGGGACGCCGTATTTGCTCTCGATCGGCACCGGCTTGTTGTCGCGCGCGTCCGGCCTCACGGACTGGCTGCCGAAGATCACCGGCTGCGAGGGACCGTATATATCGGCATCGACGAGACCGACCTTCACGCCCTTCTTCGCCAGCGCAATGGCGAGGTTGGCGGTCAGCGTCGACTTGCCCACGCCGCCCTTGCCCGAACCCACGGCGATGATCATCGGGCCCTTGCGCTCGGCCGTCATGACGACGCGCACATCGCTGACGTCCGCGCGCCCGGAAAGCGCCTTTATAACGGCCCGTTCGAGCGCGCCCCGCGCGTCCTCGCCTACTCCGGCGACGTCCAGCACGACAGTGGCACGCCCCTCGTTAAGGACCGACCCGGTGACGCGGGCGGCAATTTCGGGCGGCAAATCGGCGGAAAAATCGGCGCGGCTCATGGATCGCGCTGCTGTATCATCGAAAAGCGCACCGCAACCCCTGTTTTTCCTCCAAACCCTTCCTATAAGACAGTTATGAGAATTCTGGACGGGTTTGGACAAAGGATCGGCCTCGCAATGGCTGGCAAGAATCCCTGGGGCACGGGCGGCGACGGTTCGTCGGGCTCCGGTGACGGTGATGCGCCGAAGGGCGACAAGGGAAGCGGCGACAAGGGCAACGGCCCGCGCAACCCCTGGCTTCCGCCCGGCTCTGGCGGCGGCGACGGACGTCGCGGCCCCAATATCGAGGACATCTTCAAGAACCGCGGCCCCGAAGGCCCGCGCCGCAAGGGCGGCGGTGGTGGTGGCGGTCCCAACTTCCGCTTCCCCCAGCGCCCCGGCGGCAAGAGCTGGTTCCCGGTCGCCGTGGTCGGGATTATTGCGTTGGGCCTTCTGGCGACCAGCGTCCACCTGATCGGCCCGCAGCAGCAGGCGGTGGTGAAGACGCTCGGCAATTACACCCGCACGCTGGATTCCGGCCTCAAGTTTTCCGCGCCTTTCCCGATCGAAACGGTCGATGTTGAAGACGTTCAGGGCGTGCGCGCCGTGCGCATTCCGGGCAACAACAACCAGGTGAAGCTGATCCTGACGGGCGACCAGAACCTCGTCGATCTGAGCTATATCGTGCGCTGGAACATCAAGGACCTCGCCGATTACAAGTTCCGCGTGGTCGATCCGGTCGAGACGGTGAACGAAGCCGCCGAAGCCGCCATGCGTGCCGCGGTTGCCGAAAAGCAGCTCGACGAGACCTTCTCGGGCCAGGGCCGCGCCGCAATCGAGCAGGACGTGCGCGAGCGTATGCAGCGCACTCTCGACAGCTATCAGGCCGGCATTCGCGTGCTGGGTGTCGAAATCGAAAAGGCCGACCCGCCGGGTCAGGTCGTCGACGCCTTCCGCGACGTGCAGGTCGCCGAACAGAACGCCGACGCCGCGCGCAACCAGGCACAGGGCTATGCCCAGCAGGTGCTCGCACAGGCGCAAGGTGAGGCGGAAGCTTTCGACAAGGTCTACGAACAGTATCGCCTTGCCCCCGAAGTGACCCGCCAGCGTCTCTATTACGAGACCATGGAGCGCGTGCTTTCGAAGACCGACAAGACCATCGTGGAAGCCACGGGCGTGACGCCCTACCTCCCGCTTCCCGAAATCCGGCGCCGGGCGCAGCAGACCGAAGGCCCCGCCACCACCGTGACCGCGCCGGGAGGACAGTAAGATGCAGCGTTTGTGGGAAGATCACCGCTATTCGATCATCGCGGCCGGCCTCGCGCTCGTGGCGCTGATGCTGAGCGCTTACGTCGTGCCTGAGGAAGAGCAGGTCGTCATAGTGCGCACCGGTGAACCGGTCGGCACGATCAACACGCCGAACGGCCAGATGGGCGCCGGGCTCCACTGGCGCTGGCCCTTCGTCGACAAGGTCGTGCGGATCGAGAAGCGCCTGCTGGACCTCGAAATGAACGACGAGGAAGTCCTCTCGAACGACCAGCAGCGCCTGCTCGTCAACGCCTATGCGCGCTTCCGTATCACCAATCCCGTGCGCATGGTCGAACGCGCCGGTTCCACGGAGGGCGTGCGCACCGCGCTCGAGCCGATCCTGAACTCCGTGCTGCGCCAGGAACTGGGTCGCCGCACCTTCCAGGCCATGCTGACCGCCGAACGCGGCTCGGCCCTGCAGAACGTGCGCGCCAATCTCGACCGCCAGGCACGCCAATACGGCGCCGAGGTGGTGGACGTGCAGATCACCCGCACCGACCTTCCCGAAGCGCCGCTGCAGTCGGCCTTCACCCGGATGGAATCGGATCGCCAGCGCGAAGCGCGCACGATCCGTGCGCAGGGCGGACGCGATGCCCGCATCATCCGCGCCGAAGCCGACGCGGAAGCCGCGCGTATCTATGCCGAAAGCTTCGGCAAGGACGCCAGCTTCTACGATTTCTACCGCGCGATGCAGAGCTACGATGCGACCTTCGCGGCCGAGAATGGCGACGCTGCGAGCAGCATCATCCTCTCTCCCGACAATGAGTACCTGCAGCAATTCCGCGGACGGCGTTGACGCTTCGTCGAAGCATTCCGTCTCGCGATCAGCCCGTTCAAGACGCGTTCAGCGCGCGGGGCCAGCATGAGGGACCGGAACCGCAGGCGGGGGGCTGCATAGGATATGCAGACCCCCTCGCCCGTGACGATTTTACGAGGATACTGAGAAGGACGTGAAGCCAGTGCGATATGCCTATTCCGTAACCGCCACCCTGCTTGCCGGTGGTGCCGCCCTTTCCCTTGCCGGGTTCCCGGCCGGAGCGCAGGTCGCCCAGAACGACGACAGCCAGATGGCCCGCGTGGTGCCCCGCGCCGGCGCGCCCGAAAGCTTTGCCGACCTGACCGAGCAATTGCAGCCGGCGGTGGTCAACATCTCCACCCGCCAGCGGATCGAGGTTGCGAGCCGCAACACCAATCCCTTCGCAGGCACGCCCTTCGAAGACCTCTTCAACCAGCGCCGCGGCGAAACCGAGGATGCCGAACCGCAGTTCCGCGAAGGCCAGTCGCTGGGTTCGGGCTTCATCATCTCGGCCGATGGCTATGTCGTCACCAACAATCACGTGGTGAACCCTCCCGGCCAGCGCGCAGAGCTGGAAGAGGTGACCGTCACCCTTCCCGACGGCAACGAATACGAAGCCGAAGTCGTGGGCACCGACCCGCAGTCCGATCTCGCCGTGCTCAAGATCAGCCGCCGCGAGGCCTTTCCCTTCGTGACCTTCGGCGATTCGCGCCAGGCACGCGTGGGCGACTGGGTGATTGCCATCGGCAACCCCTTCGGCCTTGGCGGCACTGTGACCAGCGGCATCGTCTCCAGCGTGCTGCGTAGCGCGGGTGGCGGCGCTTACGACCGCTATCTCCAGACCGATGCCAGCATCAACCGCGGCAATTCGGGCGGTCCGCTGTTCGACATGCAGGGCAATGTGATCGGCATCAACAACGCCATCATTTCGCCGACCGGCGGCAGCGTGGGCATCGGCTTTGCGATTCCCGCCGAGACCGCCGAGCCCATCGTCGACAAGCTGGTCCGCGGCGTCGAGATCGAGCGCGGCTATCTCGGCATCCAGATCCAGCCGGTGAACGACGATGTCGCCGCCTCGCTCGGCCTGCGCCGTAATCGCGGCGAGATCGTTCAGATGGTCCAGCCGGGCGAAGCCGCCGCGCGCGCGGGCATCGAGCCGGGCGATATCGTGCTTACGGTCAACGGCCGCGAGGTCACACCCGACCAGACGCTGTCCTACCTCGTCGCCAATATCGCGCCGGGCACGACCATCCCGGTCGAAGTCATGCGCGATGGCCAGCGCCGACAGATCAACGTCACCGTCGGTAAGCGCCCGAGCGAGGAAGAGCTTCGCCAGAGCCAGATGTTCGATCCCGACGCCGAGCCGGAAGACGACATGGCGCCGAGCGACAACGAGGTGATCGAGAACAGCCTCGGCCTTCAGGTTCTCGAACTGACGCCGGCAATCGCCCGCCAGCTGGGCGCGGATGCCGCTACGCGCGGCCTGGTGGTTGCTTCGGTCGACCAGAACTCCGACGCGGCGCGCAAGGGCCTGCGTCGCGGGGACATCCTGCTGACGGCGAATTACAACCCGCTGGTCGATGTCGCCGATCTGGAAAAGATCGTTCGCGGCGCACAGTCCGACGATCGCGACGCGGTCCTGCTACGGGTCCAGCGTCGTGGCGGCTCGCCGCAGTATATCGCGGTTCGCCTGCGCTAGGACGCTCTGGCTTCCGCAACGAAAAGGCCCTCCCGGTTCGCGCCGGGAGGGCCTTTTTCTTTATCGCCTGACGGTCAGGGCCGGTCGGGAGGCCGGGTCGGTGTCGGCGAGGGACGGGGCCGGTCGCGGCCGATGACCCCGTCGAGGAAATCGTCGTCGATCGCTTGCGGCGCGCCATCCGCCCCGCGTCCGGTCGAAGGCTGGCGAGGACCCGGCACGCGCTGGATACGCGGCAGAGTGCCGTCGTCGCCCGCGCCCGGCTGCGGCGCTTCGCCCGGTCCCGGCAGCGCCCCGTCAGGGCCGGGCGCACCACGGCCCGGCTCGATCAGATTGCCCTGTTCGTCGATGTAGTAATACTCGTCCGGGTCGCCGAAGAAGAAGTCGTCTTCCTCGTCCAGCTGCCATTCGGGCAGTTGCAGCTCTGTATCGAATTCCTCCACCGGACGGTCCTTCACTGCATAGCGCATGAAGGCGGCAAAGGCCTGCGCCGGAGCGCGTCCGCCCTGGAGGCCGCTTACGCGGCGGTTATCGTCGCGGCCCATCCACACAGCAGTAGTCACGCCGGAAGAGAAGCCGACGAAATAGCCGTCCTTGTTCGAGCTGGTCGTGCCGGTCTTGCCTGCCACCGGACGCCCGATCTGCGCCGCCCGGCCGGTGCCCGTCTGGACCGCCGCCTGCAGGAGATCGGTGATCCCGCGCGCGACATGCTCGGGCACGAGCTGCGTGCTGCGGGCGCGCTTGTGCTGGTAAAGCAGCTCTCCCTCCGCCGTCGTCACCTTCACGATGCCATAGGGCTCGACCGAAGAGCCGCCCGCCGAGACCGCGGCAAAGGCGCGCGCCATGTCGATCAGGCGCACCTCGTTCGATCCCAGCACCATGGCGGGATAGGTATTGATCGGCGAGGTGATGCCGAAGCGCCGCGCCATCGAGGCGACCTGGCTGAAGCCGACTTCGTTGCCGAGCTGCGCGGCCACGGTGTTGATCGAATAGGCAAACGCCGTGCGCAAATTCGTCTCGCCGATGTTGCGGCCGTTCGAATTCTTCGGACTCCATCCGCCGATCGACACCGGCGTATCGACCACGCGGTCGTTGGGCGTGTAGCCCGCTTCCAGCGCCGCGAGATAGACGAACAGCTTCCAGCTCGATCCGGGCTGGCGCATGGCGTTGGTGGCGCGGTTGTAATTGGTCTCGACGTAGTCGGTCCCGCCCACCAGCGCGAGGATCGCCCCGTCGCGGTCGAGGCTGACAAGCGCGCCCTGCGCGCCTTCGGGCGCGTTGCCCTGGATCGCGGCGGTCGCCGCCTTCTGCATGCCGGGATCCAGCGTGGTCCACACCTCGATCGGCTCGAAGGTTTCGGGCAGCAGCACGTCGAGCTGGGGCAGCGCCCAGTCGGTGAAATAACGCACCGAATTCGTGCCCTGCTCCTGCTTGAGCTTGACCGCCGAGACATCGACCTGCGCGTCGCTCGCGCTGATCTTGCCCTGCTCGCGCATCAGCCGCAGCACCACGCTGGCGCGGCCGACGGCGGCGTCGACATCGGCGGTGGGCGAATAGCGGCTCGGCGCTTTCACCAGCCCGGCGATGATCGCGGCCTCCGCGGTAGAGAGTTCGGTAGCGGGATGGCTGAAGAACTTCCGGCTCGCCGAATCGATGCCATAGGCCCCGCCGCCGAAATAGACCTTGTTGAGATAGAGCTCGAGGATCTGCTCCTTCGAGAACTTCCATTCCAACGCCATGGCGAGGATCGCCTCGCGCAGCTTGCGGTCGAGCGTGCGGTTGGAGTTGAGGAAGACGTTGCGCGCCAGCTGCTGCGTGATGGTGGAGGTCCCGCCCACTCGCGCGCGTTCACCGGTAACGCCTTCGATCACCGCGCCGGTCAGGCGGACCGGGTCGGTGCCGAAATGCGAATAGAAGCGCCGGTCCTCGACCGAAACCATCGCATCCTTCATCACCTGCGGGATTTCCTCCGAGGGGATCCAGCGGCCATAGCTCGGCCCGAGTTCGACGATCTCGGTGCCGTCGCGCGCGCGCACGACGATGGTCTGCGCGTTCTGCGTCGCCTTGAGCTGGTAGAAGCTGGGGAGCGAGCGCGCGGCAAAGCCCACCGCGATGCCGAGGAATACGACACCCAGCAGCGCCAGGCCGCCGCCCCAGAGGAAGAGCCGCTTGAAGAACCGCTTCACGCCGCTGTAATCGCGCTGGCCCTCCGCTTCGGCGCGGCGAGCCTGCTCGGCCCGCTTGCTGCTTTTGCGGCGGTTGCCCCGTCTGTCCATTCGCTCCGGCTTTCCTAATCTTGCATGGGCCACGGCCCGAGTGCCGCCCTATATCCGCCACAATCTGTCATGGCGAGACGGAACCTCGGGTTAACGCGATGAACGCAAAGGCGCAAAGAGCCGGTCAGTCCTCCGGTTCGAAATCGAGCGCCGCAGAGTTGATGCAATAGCGCAGGCCCGTTTCTCCGGGGCCATCGGGAAAGACATGGCCGAGATGGCCTTCGCATTTCGAGCAGACGACCTCGGTGCGCACCATGCCATGGCTGACATCGCGATGCGCCTCGACTGCGTCCTCATCGGCCGGCGCGGTGAAGCTGGGCCAGCCCGATCCGCTGTCGTATTTCTCGGCGCTCTCGAACAGGAGCTGCCCGCAGGCGGCGCAATGGTATTCGCCGTCTGCCTTGTTCTTTTCGTATTTGCCCGTGAAGGCCCGCTCCGTGCCCTTTTCGCGTAGCACGTGATACTGTTCGGGGCTGAGCTTCTCGCGCCATTCGGCGTCGGTCATTTCGAGCTTTTCGGTCACCGCTTGTCCTTTTGCTGCGCGTTACCCATATAGGGGCAACCGAAGGCGCTGCACGCGGTTCCAAGGTGGGGATGGACGATTTGCTTGACGATTCGCACCCTCGCCGCTAAGTGCGCCGCTTTCCGGCGGTCCAACCGCCTTTTTCGACACGCCCACACAGATTTTTCGCCGCTCTTCCTGCGGCCCGACCGAGGACAAACATGGCCAATACGCCGCAAGCCAAGAAGCGCATTCGTCGCAACACCCGCCGCGCCGAGATCAACGGTGCGCGCATGAGCCGCATCCGTGGCTTCGTGAAAAAGGTCGAAACGGCCTGTGAAGCCGGCGACAAGGACGCCGCCCAGACCGCTCTCAAGAACGCCCAGCCCGAACTGGCTCGCGGCGTCGCTCGCGGCGTGATGCACAAGAACACCGCATCGCGGAAGCTGAGCCGTCTCACGAAGCGCGTCGCCGCGCTCTGATTCGCGCTCCGGCTGCGGCCGGATTCGCATTTTTCCGAAGGGGTCGTCGCGCCATGCGACGGCCCCTTCGTGCTATCTTGGGACGAGTTGCGTTGCATGCCAAAATGCAACGCCGGTTGCCTCCGAAAAGAAGTCACGGAATCCCCGCGATTCGCAGGTGGTTTCGAATAAAATTATAGCTTTTTCAAACACATCAACGCAGGCCTGCGGGTCAGGGGTGAGTCAACAACATTATTTCGACTTTTTTACAGTTATCCCCCTTGCGACTCATCTCGTGAGCGACCTACACAATAGTCCTGCTCGGGGGGGACAGCCCGGGTATTCACATCGATGGCCTATGGGGAGGGACCACCCGTGAATCACGCGATTCCGGGTACGGCAGAGCCGTGCCTATTCACCCTCACCGGCCTTTGAAAAAGACGCGTAACTGGCGGCCTTGGATGGGTCCGCTCGGGGGGAATGTTTGTAATGGCAAAATCGGCAAGCGGGCCTTTGGGCAAGCGGAAGGCAATTGACGAAATGGAAGATCTGGATGCGGTGAACCTGGCGGCCGATTGGGCCGACATCAGCCAGGGGCTGCGCAAGGATCTGGGTCACCAGCTTCACAGCCAGTGGATCAAGCCGATCCAGCTGGGCAAGATCGATGCCGAAACCGGCACGCTCGACCTTTTCCTGCCGACCGAATTCAGCGCCAACTGGGTCAAGGATCGCTTTGCCGACCGCCTGAGCCTGGCGTGGAAGATCGCCCGCAGCGAAGTGCGCAAGGTTGCCATTTCGGTCCACCCGGGCCGCCGCCAGGTCGCCGACCTGCGCCTGCACAGCGACGGCCGCCGCCCGGCGAACGACGCCGATACCTCGATGATGGCCATCGGCGCCGACACGCTCGGCGATACCGGCTTCACTTCCTCCGTGGGTCTCGACGCCAGCCTCACCTTTGCCGCTTTCGTGACGGGCGAGGCGAATATCCTCGCCTTCAACGCCGCGCAGCGCATGGCGGCGACCGAAAAGCCGCAGTTCTCGCCGCTCTACCTCAAGGCCGCCACCGGCCAGGGCAAGACGCACCTGCTGCACGCCATCGGCCACACTTTCCTGCAGACGCACAGCCGCAGCCGCATCTTCTACTGCAGCGCCGAGCGCTTCATGGTCGAATTCGTTCAGGCCCTGAAGGCCAACCGGATGATCGAATTCAAGGCGCGCCTGCGCAGCTTCGACCTTCTGCTGGTCGACGACATCCAGTTCATCATCGGCAAGGCATCGGCGCAGGAAGAACTGCTCTACACGATCGACGCGCTGCTCGCCGAAGGCAAGCGCCTGGTCTTCGCCGCCGACCGTGCCCCGCAGGCCTTGGACGGGGTCGAACCGCGCCTTCTCTCGCGCCTTTCCATGGGTCTTGTCGCCGACATCCAGCCGGCCGATATCGAACTCAGGAAGAAGATCCTGCACTCCAAGCTCACCAAGTTTGCACCGCTTGCCGTGCCCGAGGACGTCATCGAATTCCTCGCCCGCACGATCACGCGCAATGTCCGCGAACTGGTCGGCGGCCTCAACAAGCTGATCGCCTATGCGCAGCTTACGGGCCAGGAAGTCTCGCTCCAGCTTGCGGAAGAGCAGCTGACCGACATCCTCTCGGCCAACCGCCGCCGGATCACGATTGACGAGATCCAGCGCACCGTATGCCAGTTCTATCGCATCGACCGCAGCGAGATGTCGAGCAAGCGCCGCGCGCGTGCCGTTGTCCGCCCGCGCCAGGTCGCGATGTACCTTTCCAAGGTGCTGACCCCGCGCAGCTATCCAGAAATCGGCCGCAAGTTCGGCGGCCGCGATCACTCCACCGTCATCCACGCCGTGCGCCTGATCGAAGACCTGCGCCAGCGCGATGCCGACATGGACGGAGACGTGCGCAGCCTGCTGCGCCAGCTCGAAAGCTGATCACCCGCATCATCCCAGCCCTTCGGATCGCTCTCAAAAGGGGGGAGTGCTCGTCGACAGGTCCATCGCAGAGGCCTGTCGACAGCCAACCAACATGATGCCAACAGGCTTTCCATGAGCCTGTCCACCGACCCGACCGACGAGTCCAACGCCCGCTACGATCTGCCCGCCACGTTCATGGCGTGCCTGCTTCGCGGTGTGCTGGGCCGCTGCCCGCGCTGTGGCGAGGGCAAGCTGTTTCGCAAGTGGCTCAAACCGGTCGATACCTGCGCCCATTGCCAGCTCGACATATCCGGCCAGCGCGCCGACGATTTGCCGGCCTATATCGGCATCTTCGTGACCGGCCATCTGCTCGCACCCGTCATCATCGCTCTTGTGACCGGCTTTGCGCTTTCGGCCATGGCGCTGCTTGCCATCGTCATCCCGCTGGCGGTGGTCATGCTGATCGGCCTGCTCCAGCCCTCCAAGGGCGGCGTGATTGCGCTGCAATGGTGGAACGGGATGCACGGCTTCCGCAAGGAACGCGCCGGGGAGCCGCCCGCGTGAGCCTGTCGCCCGAACGCCTCGATCGCTTCGCGCGCCACATCGTCCTGCCCGAAGTCGGCGGCGCGGGCCAAGTCGCGCTGGCGGGCAAGCACCTCGTGCTGGTCGGCCTCGGCGGCATCGGCAGCCCGGCGCTGCAATATCTCGCCGCCGCCGGGATCGGGAAGCTGACTCTGGTCGACGACGACAAGGTCGACGCCTCCAACCTCCAGCGCCAGACGCTCTACAACGAACGCGACATCGGCCACGGCAAGGCCATTTCCGCCAAGCGCTGGGTCAAGCTGTTCGACCCCGAACTCGACGTCGAGATCAGCGACCGCCGCATCGACGCAGCCCGTGCCGACGCCTTGGTGACAGGCGCAGACCTCGTCCTCGACGGCACCGACAATTTCGCCACCCGCCTCGCCGTTTCCGATGCCTGCGTGCGCGCGGGCGTCCCGCTCCTCTCCGCCGCTGTCGGTCGCTTTCAGGGCCAGGTCGGTGCCTTTGCGGGCCACCTGCCCGAAGAGGCTTGCTACCGCTGCTTCGTCGGCGACGCTTTCGACGCCGAAGACTGCGACACCTGCGCCGAGGACGGGATGCTGGGCGCCATGGCCGGCTGGGTCGCCACTTTCGCCGCGCTACACGCCATCCGCGTCCTGCTCGATGGCGTCAGCGCCTATGGCGACCCGCAGTGGAGCCGCGTGAACCTGCTCGACGGGATGAAACCGGGCATGCGGCAGTTTACGATTGCCAAGGACCCGGAATGCAAGGGGTGTGGACGTTAGGCGAATCTTCCATAATCCTCCCAGGATTCATCGACCGCTCACCAGTTTGACATAAACCGCGCAAATGCTTTCGCTGTACCAACTGATCGCGCCCCTCTTCATACCCATTGTCGTCCTTGGCTTGTGTAGCTCGCTTCTGCTTCTTGTCTGGCCGCGGTCTCACTATCCCTACCTCATCGCCGCGCTCATCCCCGCTTGGTTCTTCCTCTATTGGGTGGCATCACGGCCTAAGTCATCGTCCGACGGTTGGGCGTGGTTCGGAGAAGCGATCCTCCTGCTCGCCTTCCTCGCGGCTATCGTGGCCGTAGCGGTGCGACTCATTATCGCCGCGATACCGTTCATTCCGAGCTTATCGGGTGACGGCCCTCTCGACTGGACCAGCACCAAGTTTTCGGCCCTAACGGTTGCCCTCGCCGGAGCGATCTTCGAATTCGGGCCACCCCTAGCCCGGGCTTGGAGTGCCTCTGCGGTCCTCCTGCTCCTCATCATTCTGAGTGCAGCGGGATGGGCGCTCGTTCACCGCCGATGGAAGCGCGACCAGAGCATCGCCTATTCGCTTGCCGCAACGGCGACACTCAGTGTGGCGGTTGTCTCCATTGCGGTGTGGCCCTTCACGGTCGTCGCCGCGGCCCAGCGCTATGCCGGCGACCGTGAGTTCTGCCTCCTTGTGGGCGACGGCGAGTATTCGGCTCGCCCGGCGGCAAACCTGATGGAACTCTCCCCGCTAATCATGCGCGCGACCGAAAGTTCAGGGTGGGCCCGAAACCGGCACGGACACATCGTCCTCGCCGACGCTCCTTCCGCGCCATGGTCTTACATGCGCGGCGCATTCGTCCCCGACCCTCCGGGCGCAATGGGCTTCGGAATAGGCCAGACTGACCGGCGATGCCGTCCGCAAAAGGACTACATCGCCAACCTTCCACTCCTTTAGCTGGGCATTCCCCCCAACACCTCGCCCACCCATTCCGGCACGAGCTTGCTCGCCCGGCCCTGGCGGCTTTCGTGGAACCAGTAGGAGCCTTCGCCGCGTTCGAGGTTGAGTTCGAGCGTGCGGGCGCCGAATTCGCGGGCGTCGCGCACGAAGCCGGCGGCGGGATAGACCGCGCCCGAAGTGCCGATGCTCACAAACATGTCCGCGCGGCGCAGGGCGTCGTAGATGCGCTCCATCTCGTAGGGCATTTCGCCGAACCAGACGACGTCGGGGCGCAGCGCCGCCTCGCCGCAGCCGGGGCATTCGGGGCGGCCGAACAGCGGCTCGCTCCAGCGGTGGCGAGCGTCGCAGCGGGCGCAGAGCGCGCTCAGCAGTTCGCCATGCATGTGGAGCACGCGGCTCGCCCCGGCGCGCTCGTGCAGATCGTCGACATTCTGGGTGACGATGAGGAGGTCGCCGTCCCACCTCTTGTCGAGCAGCGCCAGCGCTTCGTGCGCGGGGTTCGGCTCGACCTGCTGGACCGCCTCGCGCCGCGCGTCGTAGAAGCGGTGGACGAGGTCGGGATCGCGGCTGAAGCCCTCGGGCGTGGCGACGTCCTCCACCCGGTGCTGTTCCCACAGGCCGCCCGAATCGCGGAAGGTGTCGATGCCGCTCTCGGCGGAAATCCCTGCGCCCGTGAGGACGACGATATTGCGGATGTCGCTCATAGCCGCCATGAACCACGGGAAACGAGGGGATGACAATGGCCAATATCGGTGTGATCGGCAGCAAGGGCGCCATGGGCGAAGCCCTGCGGCGCGTGATCGAGGCTTCGGGCCACGACTATGCCGGCGGCGCCGACAAGGGCGACGATGTGGGCGAGCTGGCCAAGGTGAGCGACGCGCTGGTCGATTTTTCCGCCCCTGCCGCGTTGCAGGCAAACCTCGATGCCGCCAAGCGTGCGGGCGTGCCGATCGTGATCGGGACCACCGGGCTCGAGACGAAACACCACGCGATGATCGACACAGCGGCGCGCGAGATCGCCGTGCTGCAGACCGGCAACACATCGCTCGGCGTGACGCTGCTCGCCCATCTGGTGCGTGAGGCGGCGGGACGGCTGGGCGAGGACTGGGACATCGAGATCGTCGAGATGCACCACCGCCGCAAGGTCGATGCGCCTTCGGGCACGGCGCTGCTGCTGGGCGAGGCGGCGGCGAAAGCGCGCAAGGTCTCGCTCGACGATGTGAGCGAAAGCGGGCGCGACGGGCAGACCGGGCCGCGCACCTCGGGCGCGATCGGCTTTGCCGCGCTGCGCGGCGGCACGGTGGCGGGCGACCACAGCGTGATCTTCGCCGGCGAGGAAGAGCGCATCACCCTTTCGCACAGCGCGGAGAACCGGACGATCTTCGCGCGCGGGGCAATCCGGGCGGCCGAGTGGCTGCGCGAGGCCGAACCGGGGCGCTATTCCATGGAAGAGGTGCTGGGCATCTGACGCCATGACCCTGCGCAAGTACCTCCACCAGCAGATCACCATCGGTTCGTGGCCCGACGGGCGGCTGACGGGGCTCAACAAACTGCTGATCTGCATGATCCTTGCTGCCGTGCTGGTGGGCGTCGTCTCGACCGAGCCGGTGATCCTGAACGAATGGCGCAGCGAAATCCTGATCGCCGAAATCCTTTTCGGGGCGTTTTTCCTGATCGAATATCTCGCCCGCATCTATTCCGCGCCGGAAGAGGAAGGCCTCGGCTCGCCCTGGGGCAAGCGCTGGCGCTTCATTCGCTCCCCCATCGGGCTGATCGACCTTGCCGTGGTCCTCGTTAGCCTCGCGCCCTTCTTCATCGCCAACGCCGCGGCGCTGCGACTGCTGCGGCTGATGCGTGTGTTCTCGCTCGCCAAGCTGGGGCATTTCTCCGCCGCCATGCGCGAGATCCTGACCGCGCTGAAGGAGCGCAGCTACGATCTGCTGGTCTGCGCCGCGCTGGCGCTCAGCCTGCTGCTAGTGGGCGCGAGCGGGCTCTACTGGCTCGAGGGCGACCTCCAGCCCGACCATTTCGGCAGTATCCCGCGCGCCTTGTGGTGGGCAGTCATCACGCTCACCACCGTCGGCTATGGCGACGCCTATCCGATCACCGCGGCGGGCAAGGTGGTGGGCAGCTTCGTCGCGCTCGGCGGAGTGCTGCTGGTCGCGCTGCCGACGGGCATCTTCGCCGCCGCCTTCTCCGACGCCATGCAGCGCCGCCGCGAAGCCGTGGCGCGCGCGCTGGCCGAGATCGAGAACGGATGACGCGGCCCATATGACCAAGGATCAGATTTTCGAATTCTTCCGGCGGCTCGCCGAGGACAACCCCTCGCCCGAGACCGAGCTGGAATATGGCAATTGCTACCAGCTGGTGGTGGCCGTGGCGCTGTCCGCGCAGGCGACCGATGTGGGCGTGAACAAGGCCACCCGCGCGCTGTTTCGCGAGGTCGAGACGCCCCAAGCGATGCTCGAACTGGGCGAGGACGGGCTGAAGGAGCACATCAAGACCATCGGCCTGTTCAATTCCAAGGCCAAGAACGTGATCCTGCTCAGCCAACTGCTGGTAGACGAATATGGCGGCGAGGTCCCCGACACGCGTGAAGATCTGGTCCGTCTGCCCGGGGTGGGCCGCAAGACTGCCAATGTGGTGCTCAATTGTTGGTTCGGGCAGGAAACCTTTGCAGTCGACACGCATATCCTGCGGGTGGGCAACCGGACGGGGTTGGCGAAAGGCAAGACGCCCGAACAGGTCGAGGCAAAACTGGAAAAGCGCGTGCCTCAGCCCTTCCGCCTAGGCGCGCATCACTGGCTCATCTTGCACGGCCGCTATGTCTGCAAAGCGCGCACGCCCGAATGCTGGCGGTGTCCGGTGGTGGATTTGTGCAGTTACCGGAAGAAGGTAACGGAGAAGCCGAAGGGGCGATAGGTTTACAGGCAGTCGCCGAAAGCCGCACATACAAAAAGCAGAACGAACCAAAAGCCGCCTATCGCCGCGATAGGAAGGTAAAGGATCGCAATGGCAAATCGCTTCGCTCTCGATATCGGTGTCACAAAGATACTCGCAGCACCGATCGCAACAGCGATGACCAATGCGTGTATGTCGAAGGTCATAACGCGGTCGAAAATTATTCGCGTGGCGACCAGATACGCACTTAAGATGCACAACGGAAGTATGGTGCTCCCCAATGCCGTGAGCACCCATTTCGCAGTTACTCGCCCGTAGTTGGCCCTTTGAATCTGGTTAAACATCGTCCGCCGAAACCATCTCGGCGGTGTCGATCTCTCCCGTCATCACGGCCACCGTCGTCGCCACCGCCGCGTCGCCGCTGACATTGGTGGTGGTGCGCATCATGTCCATGATCCGGTCGACCCCGGCGACGAAAGCGATCGTCTCCAGCGGCACACCGACCGCGCCGAAAACCAGGGCCATCATGATCAGGCCTGCCCCCGGGATGCCTGCCGCGCCGACTGCGCCGAGCGTGGCGAGGATGGAGATGAGGAAGTAGTCGCCCATCGACAAATCGACGCCGAAGATCTGCGCGCCGAACAGCGTGGCGAGGCCGAGATACATGGCCGTACCGTTCATGTTGATCGTCGCGCCGAGGCTGATGACGAAGCTGGCGACCGAGTTCGACACGCCGAGGTTCCGCTCGGCGCAGCGCAGGGTGACGGGCAGCGTCGCGTTCGACGAAGCGGTCGAATAGCTCACCGCCATCGCATCGATGATGCCGCGGAAGAAGTCGCGCACCGGCAGCTTGGCAAGGAACTTGATCATGCTGCCGTAGATGAAGACGATGATCAGCAGGCAGCCGAGGTAGTTGAGGCCGACCAGCTTGGCGAGGCTCACCAGCGCGTCGAGGCCGAGCGTACCCGCCACCCAGGCCATCAGCGCGAAGACGCCGAAGGGGGTAAGTTCCATCACCACCATGGTGACCTTCTGCATGACGACAGCGCCGCTATCGAAGACCTTCTGGACCGGCGCGCCCTCTTCCTTGGCCATCAATATGCCGACACCCACCAGCAGCGAGAAGACGATCAGCGGCAGCACCGCCACATCCGCCATCACCTGCACCGGACTTTCGGGTACGATGGAGAGGATCATGTCCACCGCCGTGGTCTCGTTGGGGACCGGCGTTTCGCCGCGCTGGATGGCGCTGGTGTCGACGCCTGCGCCCGGCTGCACGAAGGTACCGAGCGCAAGGCCCAGCCACACCGCAATCTGGCCGGTAATGACGAAAAGCAGCATGGCCCGTCCGCCGACCGCACCCAGCTTGCGCAGATCGCCGATGGCGGCGACGCCGGAGACGAGGCTGAAGAAGATCAGCGGGACCACCAGCATCTTGATCGACTTGATGAAGAAGTCGCCGATCCACTTGATGCTTTCGGCTTCCGGCCCCCAGGCATAGCCGGTGAGCACGCCCAGCAGGAGCGCGGTCAGAACGCGCTGCCACAGCGGAATTTCGAACCAGACCCTCAGCATTGCTGTCCCCTCAGACGTGTTTTCTTATGCCAGCGCATCCTTCGCGATCGCCGTATAGATGCGGCTTAGCGTGGAAAGGTCCTCGATGGCTACAGCCTCGTCGCGCTTGTGCATGGTGGCGTTCACGAGGCCGAATTCGATCACCGGGCACACGGCGCGAAGGAAGCGCGCGTCCGAGGTGCCGCCGGTAGTGGAAGGCTCGGGATCGATGCCCGTTTCCGCCTTCACGGCGCGCGCGATGATGTCGCTGAATTCTCCCGGCGGGGTGAGGAAGGGCTCGCCCGAGATGATCGGCATTGCCTTGCCGCCGTGCTTCTCGGCAATTGCCATCACCTTCTCGGACAGCGAAGCGCCCGAATGCTCGTCGTTGAAGCGGATTGAGATGCGCGCCTTGGCGGTTTCCGGAATAACGTTGTGCGCCGGATTGCCGACTTCGAGATCGGTGATCTCGAGGTTGGAGGCCTGGAACCAGTCATTGCCTTCGTCGAGCACCAGAGCGTCGAGTTCGGCCAGCATGGCGACCAGCTTGGGGATCGGATTGTCGGCCAAATGCGGGTAGGCGACGTGACCCTGCGTCCCCTCGACCTCCAGCCAGATGTTCACCGAACCGCGCCGCCCGATCTTCATCATGTCGCCCAAGCGATTGACGCTGGTAGGTTCGCCGACGAGGCAGAGGTCGGGCTGGTGGCCTGCCTCGCGCATGTAGTCGATCAGCGCGCGGGTGCCATGGAGCGCCGGGCCTTCCTCGTCGCCGGTGATGATGAAGCTGATCGTGCCTGCCTCGGCCGGCACGTGCTTTACCGCTTCGACCATGCAGGCAATCGAGCCCTTCATGTCGACCGCCCCGCGGCCATAGAGCAGGTCGCCGCGCACTTCGGGCTCGAAGGCGTCGCTCGCCCAGCCGCCGCCGGGTGGGACGACATCGAGATGGCCGGCGAAGGCGAAATGCTTCGAACCTTCGGGGCCGCGCCGAATCGCGAAGAGGTTCTCCACCGGAGCTTCGGGCGTGCCCGCCGCACCCTCGCCGCGCGTGAAGCGGTGCACTTCGAAACCGAGCGGCGCGAGCATCGCCTCCATGCGGTCGAAGACGGAGCCCGTAGCGGGAGTGACGCTTTCGGCGGCCATCAGCCGCTTGGCGAGTTCGAGAACCTCAGTCATATTCGCTCCGCTAGCAGGAGTGCCCGCCAATGCCCAAGCTCGATCTCGACGCCATCCCCCAGACCAACGCGACGGGCTATCCGCCGCCTTATGATGCGGAGGTCGAGGGCCGGCACTATCGCCGCCTCGCTCCGGTCGGCGGGCTGACCAAGCTGGGCGCGAGCCATGTGGTGCTCCAGCCCGGCGCCTACTCCTCGCAGCGGCATTGGCACGAGGGGCAGGACGAGCTGGTGGTGATCCTGCAGGGCGAGGCCATGCTGATTGAGGACGAGGGCGAAATCCCGGTCGGGCCCGGCGACATCCTCGCCTGGCCGGCGGGCGAGAAGAACGGCCACCGCCTGCACAATCGCGGAGACATTCCTTGCGTCTTCTTCGCCATCAGCGGCGGCGACCGGGATACCGACCGGGGCGAATACCCCGATATCGACATGGTCTTCACGCCCGAGGGATACTTCCGCAAGGACGGCACGCCCTACCCGACCAAGCGCGTTCCCTAGTCGCGCTCCGGCTCCGGCAAGGGGCCCGGCGCAAAGGCGGCGTCGAGATATTCGGCCATGCGGATGCCCGCCTGCGTCACGCGGCGCTGGGAGATGGGGATGGCCCTCTCGATATCCTCCTGCGTCAGCGCGGTTTCGTCGGGCAGGTCCTCGCCTTCGCAAGGGGCGCGGTCGAAGGCGTTGGGATAGACGAAGTCGCGGCTCGTCTCCCAGCTTTCGCGGCCCCAGTCGGCGGGCGTGCCTCCCCCCAGTTCGGCGCGTTCCTTCGCGCTGTAGCGGCGCACCAGCGGCATCTCAGCCGAGGTGATCGCGCGTTCGGCCAGCGGGCCGTCCCAGATCCAGTGCAGGTTCAGCCCCGGCGCGATGCCATAGGCGGTGTCGATATCGTTGCCGCCGCGGTCCTCGTGATCGCCCGAATGGAGCGGCATGTGCACATCGCCGATGAAGTGGACGAGGAAGGCCAGCGCTTCGAGCCGGACATTCGCGGGCAGGCCCTCGTCGGCAAGGATGCGCTGGTTGCGCTCGATCTGGGCGAGAATGCAGTTCTGGCCCGAGCAGTTCTTGCGCGGCTCATACGCCTCGCACACCGGCGTGGTGCGGTAATGCCAGGCGAAGGTGTAGCCCCAGCGCCAGTAGTCCTTGCGCAGGCAATCGGGCCACACGCTCGCATCCTCCAGGCTCGCGAGATCGCAACCGGGCACGCCCAGTTCCGGCGCGGCCTTCAGCAAGCGCGCAATTCCGGCACGCGTTTCCGGCTTCACGTTCTCGAGCGCGATCTCGGCGGTCGTGCGATGAGCGAAGAAGCCCCAGGCCTGCGCTTGTGCGGGCAGCAGCGCGAGCGCCGCCGCGACCAGCGTCAGGAGACGGTTTCGTATTGTTCGATGACCCATTCTTCGTTTTCCGATGCGGTGACCCACGCCTGCATCCACTCGTGCTCCCACACGGCCTGCATATAGGCCGCGGCGAAGCCCGGGACGGGGATCTGGTAGCTGATGAAGCGGCTGACGACGGGGGCGAAGAACACGTCCGCTGCGCCGAAGGTGCCGAAGAGGAAGGGCCCGCCATTGCCGAACCGGCTGCGCGCTTCGGCCCAGATGGTGAGGATGCGCAGGATGTCGGCGCGGCAGGCCTCGCTCGGCTCGAACCCGTCGAAGCGCTTGCGCACGTTCATCGGGCATTCGCTGCGCAGCGAGAGGTAGGAAGAGTGCATTTCGGCAACCATCGACCGGGCCATGCCGCGCGCCGTGTCGTCCTTGGGCCAGAAGCGTTCGCGCCCGACCTTGTCGGCAAGGTATTCGAGAATGGCGAGGCTGTCCCACACCACCACCTCGTCGTCCCACAGGATCGGGACCTTGCCGTGCGAGGGCTGCGTGCCGCTGCCGTCCTGCTTCAGTTCGTCCCACGCCTCGCCGCCCATAGGGACGGTGATTTCCTCGAACGCCAGCCCCGATTGCTTGGCCGCGAGCCAGCCGCGCAAGGACCAGCTCGAGTAGTTCTTGTTGCCGATGATGATCTTCATGGCTGGCCCACCTTTTCCCTGTTCCCCGCGCCCTAGGCGTTCATCCCTGCGCTGTCGAGCCTGAACGGTGGAGCGGATGGAGCACAGTCCTGCGATGTAATCCGCCACCACGGCGCGCGCCTCTTCTGGAGTGATGTCTTCAAGCATTCGCAAGGGCTTGCACGGCCCAAGGGGAGTAGGAAAATGCAATCGCCGCGCCTAAGGTGCGCCCATGAGCCTGCGCCCCTTCCACCTCGCCTTTCCCGTCCACGATCTGGACGCCGCCCGCACCTTTTACGGCGAGTTGCTCGGCTGCGCGGAAGGGCGCAGCAGCGACGACTGGATCGACTTCGATTTCCACGGCCACCAGATTGTCGCCCACCAGGCCCCCGGCCTCGTCGCCGACCGAGCGCGAACCAAGGTCGACAGCGAAGAGGTCCCCGTCCCCCATTTCGGCGTGGTGCTGACGATGGACGAGTGGGACGCGCTCAAGACCCGCCTCGAAGCCGCCGAGGTCGACTTCATCATCCAGCCCACCGTCCGCTTCAAGGGCCAGCCCGGCGAACAGGCCACCATGTTCTTCCGCGACCCCAGCGGCAACGCGCTGGAGATGAAGGCCTTCGCCGACGACGCGATGCTGTTTGCAACATGAAACGGCGAATATTCGCGGTGGTCGCTCATGCCCTGCTTCTTGCCGGTTGCATGGGCGGGAAGGACAGTTCGCGCGCGGTCACCGAAGATAGTGCGGCAGATGAGGCAGCCATGCCAAACGGAACGGTCGAGGATTTTTTCGAGGCCAGAAAACCATCAAAGGTCGGCCGGGCCGCATATCTCGTTTTCGAATTCCCCGACGGTGTCCGCGGCGGTTCCGGCAAGATACAGGGCGTGGGCGATTGGCCCATCCGAAGCGCCTATTCAACGCCACTGACCGCAGAGTATTGGCGCGACTTTGCGAGCATCTTTACGAATTGCGGTGCTCAGAACCCATGGTTCGAACCCAACTGGTCGCATCGCACCTTTGTCGTGGTCGATGGGTCGCCCCGTAACGCGGAGGTCGTCGAATGCGTCCGCAAGAGCCTCAGTCTGCATTTCAACGTGGGCGCCGGAATTGCCGATCCGGAGGATGGCCTCGGCGTGTTCGGCTTGGTAGATCGCTCTCGTGGCACGCCGAACTAGTCTGGCGCTCTCGCTCTAAACGCCCGCGTCCCTGAGCAGCGCGGCCCTCAGTTCCCCGATCCCCATGCCCTTCTCGCTCGAAGTGACGTGGATCTGCGGATAGGCGGCGACGTGTTTCTTGGCCTCGGCCTCGACCGCTTCGACGGTCTTGGCCAGTTCGCTCGCCTTGATCTTGTCGGCCTTGGTGAGGACCACGCGGTAGCCCACCGCGGCCTCATCGAGCATCTTCATCATCTCGCGGTCGACATCCTTCAGCCCGTGGCGGCTGTCGACCAGCACGAGGTTGCGGACCAGCACCTGCCGTCCGCGCAGGTAGGTCTTCACGAGGTTCTTCCACTTCTCGACGACCTTCACCGGGGCCTTGGCAAAGCCGTAACCCGGCATGTCGACGAGGCGGAAGAGCGTCGGCTCGCCCACTTCGAAGAAGTTCAATTCCTGCGTGCGGCCTGGCGTTACCGAGGCGCGCGCGATCTTCTTGCGCCCGGTGAGAGCGTTGAGCAGCGAGCTCTTGCCGACGTTCGAGCGCCCCGCAAAGGCAATCTCCGGCACGGTCGGCTCGGGCAGGAATTTCAGCTGCGGGGCCGATAGGAGAAACTCCACCCGGCCGGAAAACAGCTTGTTGGCGCGCCGTTCCAGCTGGGCGAGTTCGGCGGCTTCTTCTTCGGTCACTGTTTCGCCTTTGCCGCTTCGGCAGCCTTCTCAGCCTTTTCCTTTTCGGCCGCCGCCTTCAACTGCGGGTGCTTCGAATAGAGGTACTTCTGCTGCGCCAGAGTGAGCACGTTGGAGGTCACCCAGTAAAGCAGCAGGCCGGCGGCGAACGGCGCCATGATGAACATCAGCACCCAGGGCATGATGCTGAAGACCTGCTGCTGGACCGGGTCCATCGCGCTGGGGTTCAGCTTGAAGGTCAGCCACATGGTCACCCCCAGCAGCACGGCAAGCACGCCGATGGCAAGGAAGCTCGGCGGGGTGAACGGCAGCAGGCCGAACAGGTTGAGGATGGTCGCCGGATCGGGCGCGGAAAGATCCTCGATCCAGAGGAAATTCTGGTGGCGCATCTCGATGGCGAGGTAGAGCACCTTGTAGAGCGCGAAGAAGATCGGGATCTGCAGGATCAGCGGCAGGCAGCCGGCGAGCGGGTTGACCTGCTCTTCCTTGAACAGCTTCTGCATTTCCTGCTGCTGGCGGACACGGTCGTCCTTGTAGCGTTCCTGCAGCTTCTTCATCTTGGGCTGGATCGCTTTCATCGCGGCCATGGAAGCGAACTGCTTCTGCGCGATGGGGAACATCAGCCCGCGCACGATGATCGTCAGGATGATGATGGCGACGCCGAAATTGCCGACCAGGCCGAAGATGTTCTTGAGCAGCCAGAGGAACGGTTTCTCGAACCAGCGGAACCAGCCCCAGTCGATGGCGAGGCCGAACTTTTCGAGCCCCGCATCCTCGTAGGAATCGAGGACGGTCGATTCCTTCGCACCGGCGTAGAGGCGCGAAGTGGTGGTGTGCTTCATGCCCTTTTCGACACGCACGGTGTCGTAGATCATGTCGGCGCGGTAGGTGTTGCCGCCCAGCGCCCGGAAGGTCGCATCGGGCGCCGTGCCGTCCTGCGGGACCATCGCGGCCAGCCAGTAGATGTCGGTGAAGCCGAACCAGCTCGGCGCTCCTTCGGGCGTCACCTTCTTGGCGTCGTCGATGTCGTCGTAGTCGTAGTCGTAATTCGCGGCGTCGCCGAAGACGCCCATCGGGCCCGAATGGGCGATGAAGAAGTCTTCGCTCGCCGTGTCGCTGGTGCGGCCGACGAGGCCGAAAGGCTGCGCGACAATCGCGTCGCCGGAGCGGTTGGCGATCGTCTGCTCGACGGTGAGCATGTACTGATCGTCGATCGAATAGGTCAGCTGCAGGCCGATGCCGTTGCCCGCATCGTGCGTAAGCGTGACGGGATTGCCCGGCGAAAGCCGATCGCCGGTCGCGGTCCAGACTGCGTCGTCCGAGACCTTCTGGCCATTCAGCAGGAAACCGAACTGCGAATATTGCTGCGCGGGCGTTCCGCGCGGCGAGAAGATGCGCACCGGCTCGTCGTCATCGGCATCGGTGCTGGCGGCGTAATCCTTGAGCACCACGTCGTCGAGGAACGCGCCCTGCAGGTTGATCGAACCGGCAATCTTGGGCGAATCGATGACGAGGCGCTCGGGCGAGGCCAGCGCGGTTGCGAGATCGGCCTCTTCCTGCGCAAGGGCGGCGGGATCCTGGAGACCGCCGGTGCGCGTGTGCGCCACGGCCGCGGCTTCTGCCGGGGTGTCGACCTTTTCCGCGGTGACCGGCACGTCGTCGGGCTGCGGATAGAAATGGTCCATCGCCCACTGCCAACCGATCAGCACGGCCAGGGAAAGGGTGAGCACGAGCACGAAATTGCGTGAATTTTCCAAGGTCGATCCCGGTGGTAGTTGTCTTCGTCAGATGGGAAGGGTGTGTTGCTACGTCAAGACACCGGCCCGTCAGGGAACCGGGTCATGGCCGCAGCCCCCCCAGGGTTGGCAGCGCAATAGCCGCTTGAGCGTCAGCCATCCACCCTTGATTGCGCCATGCTTCTGCAGCGCCTCGATGGCGTATTGGCTGCACGAGGGCGTGAAGCGGCAGGTGGGCGGCAGGATGCGGCTCGGACCGAGCTGCCACAGGCGGGCGATCCAGATCAGCGGGTACTTCACGCGCGGCGCGATCGGGAGTGGCGCGGACGGCGGGCGCGGTCGCCTTCGCCGCGTGCCGCGCGGGCGAGTGCGGCGTCCAGTTCCTCGGCCAGCGCGGCAAAATCACGCTCCACCCCGCCCTCGCGGCCGATGAGGATATGGTCGTGATCGGGCAGGCCCCCGTCCGGCAGCGCCGCCCAAAGCAGTTCGCGAAAGCGCCGCTTCATCCGATTGCGGACCACGGCGTTGCCGATCTTCTTGGTTACGGTGATGCCGTAGCGCTTGCCCTGCCCCTCGTTCGGGCGGGTGAGCAGCACGAAGCCCGGCTTCGCGTTGCGCATACCGCGATTGGCGGCGAGGAAATCGCTGCGCTTGCGGATGACGGACAGGCTCGGATGCATGGGCGTTACATACGCGAACGGGCCCCCCGAAGGGAGCCCGCAGCTTCGCTCAGACTGTAAGGTCACGCGCGAGGCGCGACCGGTCAGTCAATCACGCACAAAGGTTCTTGCGGCCGCGAGCGCGACGTGCACGAAGAACCTTGCGGCCGCCCGGGGTGGCCTTGCGCGCGAAGAAACCGTGGCGACGGGCGCGCACGAGGTTCGAGGGCTGGAAAGTCCGCTTCATGGGAACACCTTCAGTAAATTACGTTGCTGCCGGGCGAATCGCCGCGACGAAAAAGGGCCGCCAGTGGCAGGCGACCGCTCTTGGAGGGGCGCGCTTAAGGAAATCGGGGGCGAAGGTCAAGCCTGAAGGCACGCGGGCGCGATCCCGATCACGCAGGCCTCGACAATATAAGGACTTCTTGCCAGACCGCCAGACAACAAGGGGGGATTTGGTTTGGTCGCACTGGTCCGTACGGTGGCCTATCTCGGGCTGGAGGCGCGCAGCGTCGAGGTGCAATGCAGCCTCGCGCCGGGCCTGCCGAACTTCAACATCGTGGGACTGGCCGACAAGGCGGTGGGCGAGAGCAAGGAGCGGGTGCGCGCTGCGCTGTCCTCCATGGGCCTCGCGCTGCCGCCCAAGCGCATTACCATCAACCTCTCGCCGGCCGACCTGCCCAAGGAAGGTTCGCATTACGACCTCCCCATCGCGCTCGCCGTGCTGGCGGCGATGGGGATCACCGATGCCGAGCAACTGGAGGACTGGATCGTGGTCGGCGAACTGGCGCTCGATGCGCGCGTCCAGCCCTCGCCCGGCGTGCTGCTGGCGGCTATTCACGCAAGCGAGGCGGAGAAGGGCCTGATCTGCCCCGCCGGGCAAGGATCGGAAGCCAAGTGGGCGAGCGAGGTCCCGGTCCTCGCCGCACCCGATATCGCCAGCCTGCTCAACCACCTCAAGGGCACCAGCCAGCTGGCCCAGCCCGAACAGGGCATGATCGAGGATGCGGGCAAGGCGCCCGACCTCAAACAGGTAAAGGGGCAGGAAACCGCCAAGCGCGCGCTCGAGATTGCCGCGGCGGGCGGGCATAACCTTTTGATGATCGGACCGCCGGGTGCGGGCAAGTCGCTGCTGGCAAGCTGCCTTCCCGGCATCCTCCCCCCGCTTTCCCCGCCCGAGGCGCTGGAGGTGAGCATGGTGCAATCGGTCGCCGGCTTGCTGGAGGAAGGCCGCATCTCCCGCGCCCGCCCGTTCCGCGCGCCGCACCATTCGGCGAGCATGGCCGCGCTTACCGGCGGCGGGCTGAAGGTGAAACCGGGCGAGGTCAGCCTCGCGCATCTGGGCGTGCTCTTCCTCGACGAATTGCCCGAGTTCCAGCGCGCCGTGCTCGATTCGCTGCGCCAGCCGCTGGAGACCAACACGGTCGATGTCGCGCGCGCCAACGCGCATGTGATCTTCCCCGCCAATGTCCAGCTGGTCGCGGCGATGAACCCGTGCCGCTGCGGGCATCTGGGCGATCCCGCGCTGGCGTGTAGCCGCGCCCCCAAATGCGCCGCCGATTACCAGAGCAAAGTCTCCGGCCCGCTGCTCGACCGCATCGACCTCCATGTCGAGGTCGACCCGGTCAGCGCCGCCGACCTCGCCCTGCCCCCGCCCGCCGAGGGCAGCGCCGAAGTCGCCGCAAGGGTCGCCACCGCGCGTGAGGTTCAAACGGCCCGCGCCGAGGCAAGCGGCGCGCGCACCAACGCCGAACTCCAGGGCGACGCGCTGGAGGACTTCGCCGGCCCCGACGAAAAGGGGCGCGAACTTTTGATGCAGGCAGCCACCGCGATGCGGCTATCGGCGCGCAGCTACACGCGGATGTTGAGAGTGGCGCGCACGGTTGCGGATTTGGCGGGAGCGGAGAAGGTGGGCCGCATCCATGTGGCGGAGGCGCTGAGCTATCGCAGGCAGCCGCCGCGGGCTTAGCACAAGACAGAACAGGTTCAGCAGACGGTGGACAGCAGGTCCATGCTTATTTTTCGAGACAGGAGATTGAAATTGGTTTTCACCCGCAAACAGGCGACCCAGTCGCTTCTAGTCCTTATGCCCTTCGTCATCGGCGGATGTTCGGCCGAAGCAGAAGAGGCGCCGGAGGTTCCTGCTGCATCGGTGACGGAAACTGCAGAGACGACCGAGAGCCTTCTGGATCGCCCAATTGTCATTCGTTCGAGCGCGCGCTTCGAAGTGATCGATAACGGTATGTCTTCGCTATATTCTCGATCAAATCGCAGCAAAATGAAGGCGCTCTCGAACTACAGCGGTTTCGGCTTTGCAACATTGGCCACAATCCGCCCCTCCGAGGGTTCGACTTCGCAGGCCATCCTTCAGGATGTTCTCGAGCAAATGGCCTCGGAGCTAGGCACGGAGTTCGGGAAGGCATTGGATACCCAGCATCCGAGACTTTTGCTCGCCACCCATCCGACAGGTGTTTTCACCCTTGTTCACCTGACAGATGCGGCTGGGGATGACGTCGTTCAGATCACGTATGCCGTGACGAAAGCGGCCGAGACCATATCAGAGACGCCTTAAAGTTTCTCATTCTCTCAGAGCGAATCTACTGCTCCTCGCTCATGTCGAGGTTGAGCTTGACCGTCTCATGTTCGTGGTCGCCCTCGAACTTGGCGAGGAAGTCGGCGATGGGCATGGCCTGGTCCATGGCCACGGCCTCGCCCGGTGTCGGTGCGGGGGCGCTCATGCCGTCGGCGGGCGTGGTCTTGACGTGGAGATAGGGCACCCAGACTTCGCCGTAATCGGCCTGCTGGTACCACACGTCGAGCACGTCGTAGCTCGCCCAGGTCCCGTCGGGCTCCTTCAGTCGGAGGCCTTCGCCAATGCGCGGCACGCTCACCGCCTTGATGCGGAATTGCGTCTGGTGCGTCTCGTTCTGGACTTCGATTTCGATCACGTTTTTATCCGGCTCAAAGGGGCAGGCGCCCCGATTCACCGCAAGGTATCGCATAAAGGTGTTGCGATGGTTTTAACGATGACGTCACACCGCCAGAGCCTGATTTGACGTCACTTTTGCAAAGCCTTGTTAACCAGCTTGCCGAAGTGGCGGCGAGGCCTGGCGCAAGCGGTCAGGTCTCGAATTCCGCAGCGTAGGGCGTGTTTTTGACAAGGTGGCGGTTGAGATCGGGGGCGCCATCGGCCCACCAGACCGGCCCACGTTCGCCCAGCCCGACCTTGGCGTCATGCACGCGTGCCCGCGCCGCCTTCTCCGCTTTCGCATCGTCGGAGCGCTTGGCCGCCGCGACGGCGCGGCGTGCGTCCATCAATTCGTGCACGAGTGATTCGCGCTTCGCTTCAGGCAAACCCGGGTTGCTCGCCCGCCATAACCGGCCGCGCACCACGATATAGCGCCCGTCGGCGGTTCGCTGAACCTCGCCGGTCAGGCTGCGTCGCGGCCCTTGCGGCGCGCGTCGAGCTCGATGACCGAACCGCGTTCGAGCGCCTTGCCCGGTTTCGCCTTGGTGCCATCGGCGCGCAGGCCGAGATTGGCGCGTTCGACGAGGTGGAGGTCGGCTGGGCCGAGGATGCGGCCGTCGTGGCTGAGGATCGAGGTCGGGCCGATCGGCAGGCGATCGCGCTCGTCCACCAGCACCGGGTTCTCGATCACCTCGGCGCCGTATTTCTGGCCCCACTGGCGCAGCGCGACCATGGCGGGGAGGAGGTCGAAGCCCTTCTCGGTCAGGCGGTATTCGATCTTGCGGCGATCGTCCGGGCAAGGATCGCGCTTGAGGATGCCGTGCTCGACCAGCTTGGCCAGCCGGTTCGAGAGGATGTTCCGGGCAATGCCCAGCTCGCTCAGGAATTCCTCGAAGTGATGCAGCCCGTTGAAGCTGGCACGCAGGATCATGAAGCTCCAGCGTTCGCCCATCACTTCCAAGGCTTGCGGCAGGCCGCATTCGGTCAGTTCACGCAAGGGTTCGCGGATATCGCCCATAAAATTCAGTCCTTCCAGAGCAACCTATCTACCGCAAATCCGCCCCAAGCCAAATTTTTCGAGAAAAGGGTTGTGGAATGCAACTTATCTAGATAGGTAGCAATTCGCAACCAGTTGCAAAGAGAAACTGATATTGCAGTTATCGCAATTGGTGTTGAGTAAATTGCATCAGCCGAAAGGTATCGACCATGACCCTCTCCAATTCCCCCTCGACCAAGCTCGGCGTGTTCGGCGCCGCTGTCCTCTACACCGCCGCCGGTTTCGGCGCGCTCGTCGCCCCGACGGCTGCCGAAGCGCGCGGCAACGGCCCGTTCTACACCGCCGAGCTCGCCCAGCCCGCCACCGAGCGCACCGTGATCGCGGGCGGCGTCGCCTGGACCTGCGAAGGCACCAAGTGCGTCGCCGGCAAGGGCACCTCGCGCCCGCTGCGCGTCTGCCGCGAACTGCAGCGCGACACCGGTGACGTGATTGCCTTCACCGCCAAGGGTGAAGCGCTCGACGCCGACAAGCTGGCCAAGTGCAACGGCTGATCCCGGCCACGAAATCCCCCACCCCCTCTCCATCAGGGTGGACCTCGATGCCCCGGCGTTTCCAAGCGCCGGGGCTTTTTCGTGTGCGTTCAGATGAGGCCGCGGCCCGTCAAATCGCTTTCGAGCGACGCGGCATCGGTAAAGTGATGCACCTGCCAGCCGCAGCCGCGCGCGGCCTCGATATTGGCTGGGTTGTCGTCGATGAAGAGCATGGCTTCGGGCGCGTGGCCGAAACGCGCCGCCGACAGGGCGAAGATCGCCGGATCGGGCTTGGCAATCCGCTCCTCGCCCGAGACGACGATATCGATGAAGCGGTCGAAGATGCGTTCGTGCGGGCGGAAACCGGCCCAGAATTCTGCGCCGAAATTGGTGATGGCGAACAGCGGCACGCCCGCCTCGTCGAGCTGCTCGACCAGCGCGTGGCTGCCGGGGACGGGACCGGGAATGGTCTCGTTGAACCGCGTCGCATAGGCACGGATTTCGTCGGCGAAATCGGGATAGAGCGCGATTCGCTCGGGCACCATCTGCGAAAGCGGGCGGCCCGCGTCGTGGAGGAAATGCCATTCCTCGGTCACGACCTCGCCCAGCACTTTTTCAAGGCGCGCGGGATCGTCGGTCATCTTCTCGAACAGGGCGGACAGCTGCCACAGGTACAGCACGCGCCCGACGTCGAAGACCACGGCATCGACCCTGTTATCGCTCATCGCTCACCTGCAAATGCGAACGGCCCGCACTCCTCGCGGAGCCGGGCCGGTCGGTAGACACTCGCGGAAGGGACCTTCCGCGCAGCCGAAGCTTAGCCCTGACGGGCCTTGAAGCGACGGTTGGTCTTGTTGATGACGTAAGTGCGGCCGCGACGACGGATCACGCGGCAATCGCGGTGACGGCTCTTGAGCGACTTGAGGCTGTTGCGGATCTTCATCGTTTCTCTCTGATAAATAAATACGCGCCGGAGATGGTGCCCCGACGCGCCGATTTCAAGCGGGCCCGATAACGGGGGCAGTGATTCTGGTCAAGTATTTCCCCGAATTTCGGACAGCTTCCGCTCCCATTGCAGCGCATGTGTGATGATTTCGCCCAAATCGTCGTGTTTCGGCTGCCACGGGACGGTGGCGCGGATGCGGCTGGGATCGGAAATGAGCTCGGCCGGGTCGCCTGCACGGCGCGGCTCCATGCGGCGCTCGATTTTCGTGTTGGTCACGCGGTCCACTGCATCGAGCACTTCGAGGACCGAGAAGCCCTTGCCATAGCCGCAGTTCATGGTGAGCGAGCGCTCGGGCTGCTCGATGAGCGCACCCAGCGCCAGCACATGCGCGTTCGCAAGGTCGCTCACGTGGATATAGTCGCGCACGCCGGTGCCGTCGGGCGTCTCGTAGTCGGTGCCGAAGACCGAAACGCCGTCGCGCTTGCCGGTGGCTGCCTCGCAGGCGACCTTGATGAGGTGCGTTGCGCCTGCGGTCGACTGGCCGCTCCGCGCCTGCGGGTCGGCACCCGCCACGTTGAAATACCTGAGCGCGCAGAAGTTGAAGCCATGCGCGGCGCTCGCATCGGCGAGCATCTGCTCGGTCATCAGCTTCGACCAGCCGTAGGGATTGATCGGGCTCTTAGGCGAGTCTTCCGAAATCGGCGAGCTTTCAGGAATGCCGTAGGTGGCCGCGGTGCTGGAGAAGATGAAGTGCTCTACCCCGCCCTTCACCGCTGCCTCGATAAGAGCGCGGCTCTTCACCGTGTTGTTCTCGTAATAGGCGAGCGGCTGTTCCACCGATTCGGGCACGATGATGGAGCCAGCGAAATGCATGATGGCCTTCGTGCCCTGCTCGGCAAAGATGCGTGCAAGCAATTCGGCATCGGCAATATCGCCTTCATAAAGCGGCACGTCGTCGGGCACGGCGAACGTGAAGCCGGTCGAGAGGTTGTCGATGACCGCCACCGGCCAGCCCGCGTCCTTCAACGCCAGCACCGCGTGGCTGCCGATATATCCTGCGCCCCCGGTGACCAGCACCGGCACTTTTGTCGTTTCGCTCATGGGGGAGGCACCTAGCATACGATTTGGTAAGGGCAATCGCCTAGAGGCCTCCCGCATGAGGCCGTTCTGGCCGCACGAAATTCAGCCCTTGCCTATCGCACTGCCAGCGCCCATTCGGGCCGGCACGCCTTGGGCTAGAGCAAAAAGAAGAGGTTTTACGTGAGCGATATCCGGATCGATTCCGCCTTCGACAGTGGCAATATCGAAGTCCTTTCGGTGGACGGCGCAACCGCGCGGCTGGCGATCCCGCTGGATACGAACAGCGAGTTCAAGCAGTGGTTCCACTTCCGCGTCGCCGGCGCCAAGGGCCGCGAGCTGGTGCTCAAGATCACCCAGCTTTCCGACAGCGCCTATCCCGATGGCTGGCCCGATTACGACGCCTGCGTATCGGAAGACCGCGACTATTGGGGCCGCGCCGCCTCGACCTATGACAAGGACGAAGAAGGCGGCACGCTGACGATCCGCTATACGCCCGCCAGCGACATCGCCTGGTTCGCCTATTTCGCGCCCTATTCGATGGAGCGGCACCACGACCTCGTCGCCGAAGCCGCCGCTTCGGAAGGCGTCGACCATGTCGCGCTCGGCAACACGCTCGACGGCCAGCCGATTGACTGCCTCGAAATGGGCGAGGGCAGCTTCAACGTGTGGCTCTATGCCCGCCAGCATCCGGGCGAAACGCAGGCCGAATGGTGGATGGAAGGCGCGTTGGAAGTGCTGACCGATCCCGCCGACAGCGTGGGCCGCAAGCTGCGCCAGACCTGCCGCCTGCACATTGTGCCCAACTGCAACCCCGACGGCTCGAAGCGCGGGAACCTGCGCGTCAACGCGGCGGGCGCGAACCTCAACCGCGAATGGGAAAACCCGAGCGCGGAACGCAGCCCCGAAGTGCTCGCCATCCGCAACCACATGGACAAGACCGGCGTCGACTTCGCGATGGACGTCCATGGCGATGAGGCGATCCCCGTCAGCTTCCTCGCCGGTTTCGAAGGCATCCCCTCGTGGACCGACGAACAGGGCCAAGGCTATTACGATTACGAGGCGATCCTCGACCGCCGCACGCCCGATTTCCAGACCGAGCAGGGCTACACCAAGGCCGCGCCCGGCAAGGCGAATTTGTCGATGAGCACCAACCAGGTGGCCGAACGCTTCGGCGCAACCGCGATGACGCTGGAAATGCCCTACAAGGACAACAAGGCCGATCCCGAGCCCGAACAGGGCTGGTCGCCCGAACGCTGCAAGATGCTCGCGCGCGACTGCCTTGCGTCGTTGGTGGAATGGATGGAAGCGCGGGAGGCGTAAGGCCTCCCCGCAACACCGGCGACCGGGGCCTCAGCCCTGCATCAGTTTCTGGGCCACGCTTTCGGGCGTGCCGGTGACGAGCAGCGGCTGACTGCCGACGATGCCAACCAGCGTCTGGCCGTTTTCGCCCACGCGAAGATAGGCCACGTTGCTGGCGACCACGAGGTAATTGCCGCCACGCGATTCCAGTTGGACGAATTTCATTGTCGCTTACTCCGGACGCATGTTGCGCCACGTGAGTTTGCTAAACGCGATTGGTGAAGGAAGCGTTAGGAGGCTTTAGTCGAGGCTTGCAGGCCCGAACGCGTCCGGCAGCAATTCGCTGAGGCGCACGCGGCGCACGGACTTGGGGCCGACGCACAGGATGATCGGGTCGGTCCCGCCGAGCTGTGCAAGTTCGTTGAGCACTTGGCGACACCGGCCGCAGGGCGTGATCGGCGCATCGCCGCCCTTGTCGAGCGGCCCCGTCACCGCGACCGCTTCCAACCCGCCGCGCACGCCGTCCGCCATCGCCTTCGACACCGCCACCGTCTCTGCGCACAGCGCAAGGCCGTAGCTCGCGTTCTCGATATTGGTGCCGGTCACCACACTGCCATCGGCAAAGCGCAGCGCGCTCCCGACCTTAAAGTCGGAATAGGGCGAATAGGAATTGAGCGCCGCTTTGCGGGCGGCGGCAATGAGATCGTCGTCGGTCATGGGATTGGGTCCTAGGGGCGCACGACCAGCCAGCGCAAGGGCGTTTGCGCGGCGTCGCTGGCGTAGGCGGAATTGGCGGTCCACACGGTCCACGGGCGGCCGCCGTAATCGGGTTCCTCGCCATCGCCGGTCAGCCACAACGCGCGTTCGAGGCGGCGGGCGGGACGGTAGCGGTCCTCGAACTCCTCGCTCGGGGCGAGCACCACAGGCGCTTCGGTATGGGCTTCGATCTGGTTGACCAGCGTGAGCAGCTCGCTCTGCACGGCCGCATCGGAGACGCGCTCGAAACATTCGTCGGTCGTGCGCGTGAGCTTGATGGCGGCGGGCAGGAGATCGGCGTCGCGCGGCACGATGGTGACGTAATTGGCCGACTGGCCGTCCGCCGTCTCGCAGGGGTCGAACAGGTGGACCGCGCCGACCTGCAGCCCCGCCTCGCGCGCGGCAGCAAGATTGCGCGAGAAATTGGCGTCCTTGCCGCGCGCGCCGCGGCTGGCCTCGAGATAGACGAAGCTTGCGCCGAGCCCCTTGAGGACCGCGAAATCGACCGCGGCATCGCGCTCGCCAATCAGCGCGCCCTGGTCAGGATAGGTCGAATCGTCAGGGCGCCAGCTGCGCTGCTCATATTCGGTATAGAACCAGTAGCCCGCACCGATCAGCGCGGCGAGCAACACCAGCTTTACGAGGAGGCCGAACCGGCCCTTCTTCCTGCGTTTCGCCATCACCCGTCAGCCCTTGATATGGAGGACGCAGATGAGCGTGAAGAGGCGGCGCGCGGTGGCGAAATCGGTTTCGACCTTGCCCTCCAGCCGTTCGAGCAGCAGCTCGGCAGCGCGGTTGTGAACGCCGCGCCGGGCCATGTCGATCGTCTCGATCTCGCCCGGCGTCGCCTTGCGGATGGCCTGGTAATAGCTGTCGCAAATGGCGAAATATTCGCGGATCGGGCGGCGAAAGCGCGCCAGGCCCAGCAGCAATTCCTCGACCAGCGTATCCTCGCTGTCGGCAATGGTCATCAGCAACCGCCCGTCGCGCACCGCCAGCGTGAGATGGTAGGGCCCGCTCGCCCCGCGTTCGGCCGCGCGGACGGGGCGGAAGGTGTTTTCCTCGATCAGGTCGAAGATCGCGATCCGCCGTTCCTGCTCGATATCGGCGTTGCGCCAGATGATCGTCTCTTCGTCGAGCTCGATCTTGGCAATGCGCTGGTCGCCGGAGGAAGGTGTGGATTCGGTCATCGTGTGGGGACGTGCTTTCGCAACTGCGGTCAAGCGGGGCAAGGTCGAACTTTGGCCAATCCATCCACAGGGCTGTCCGCAAGGGGAAATTGCGAGCCGGTTCAATCGCGCGCCGCTTTCCTGCATGGTCCTGCCCATGGCCGACACCGATCTCCTCTTTCCCGCTACCGATTCGACTCCTGCCAAGGAACCGCAAGGCACCACCCTGCCCAGCAATGTCGAGGCCGAGGCCGCTTTTTTGGGTGCGGTGCTGATCGACAACCAGGTGGTGGGCGAGCTCAACACGCCGTTGCAGCCGCACCATTTCTACGAGCCGGTGCACGAACGCATCTACGAGCGCGTGCTCAAGCTGATCGACCGCAACTCGGTCGCCACACCGGTGACGCTGAAGCCCTATTTCGAGAGCGACGAGGCGCTCAAGCAGCTTGGCGGCGTGACCTACCTCGCCCAGCTCACCGCTGACGGACAAGGCCTGCTCGCTACCGGCAAGCTGGCCGAACAGATCTACGACCTCGCCCTGCTGCGCGAACTGGTCCATGTCGGCCGCAACCTCGTCGAAGGCGCGCTCGACACCTCGGACGAGGTCGCGCCGATGGAGCGGATCAGCCAGGCCGAGGCCGATCTCTACAAGGTCGCCGAAGGGGCCACCACGGGCAACGAAGCGCAGGATTTCCGCACCGCAGCGCTTGGCGCGCTGAAAATGGTCGAGGCGGCGATCAATTCGGGCGGCAAGTTTTCCGGCAAAACGACGGGCCTCGAAACGGTCAACGACAAGACTTCCGGCCTGCACAATTCCGACCTCGTCATCCTCGCCGGTCGTCCCGGCATGGGCAAGACCTCGCTTGCCACCAACATCGCCTTCAACGCCGCGCGCCGCCTGATGGACGACAAGAAGCTGGGCATCGAAGGCAGCGAAAGCCCGGGTGCGGCGACCGCCTTCTTCAGCCTGGAAATGAGCGCCGACCAGCTGGCCACGCGTATCCTTGCCGAGACCGCCGAAATTTCCTCCGAAAAACTGCGTTCGGGCCGCTTGAGCAAGGAGGAGTTCCAGCGCCTTTCCTTCGCCAGCCAGGAATTGAACGAGCTGCCGCTCTATATCGACGACACGCCCGGCCTCACCATCGGCGCGCTGCGTACCCGCGCGCGCCGGTTGAAGCGCCGCCACGATATCGGCCTCGTCATCGTCGACTATCTGCAGCTGCTGCAGGGCTCGGGCCGCGCGAGCGACAATCGCGTGAACGAGATTTCGGAAATCAGCCGTGGTTTGAAGACGCTGGCCAAGGAACTCCATGTCCCCGTCATCGCGCTCTCGCAGCTCAGCCGTGCGGTGGAGCAGCGCGAGGACAAGCGCCCGCAGCTGTCCGACCTGCGCGAATCAGGCTCGATCGAGCAGGACGCCGACATGGTGTGGTTCATCTTCCGCGGTGAATATTACCACAACGCGCTGAAGCCCGACACGCCGGACGAAACCAGCAGCGAGGAAGTTCGGATGAAATACGCCGACTGGGAAGCGCGCCACCTCGAACTGGTCAACCGCGCAACACTGATCGTCGCCAAGCAGCGTCACGGCTCGACCGGCAATGTGCCGCTGCTGTTCCAGAGCGAGTTCACCAAATTCTCCTCGCCCGAAATGCGCGGCGGTTACGAGGACGATTACGAATAGGGTTTCAGAACCCCAGGTTGGTGCGCCGCGCCACGGTGTAGTCGATCACCGACACCAGCACCCAGCCGGCCCACCAGCGCACCCGGTTCCATAGCGTTGCACGCTTCCTGTGCTTTTCCAGCGTAATGTGTTCGGACGCCTCGATATGGTGGCTGACGAAGTCGCGCATCCGGTCGGCCAGTGCCTTGTCCTCGATCCGCAGCATGATCTCGAGATTGAGATAGAGGCTGCGCATGTCGAAATTGGCGCTGCCTACATAAACAGCGTCATCCAGCACGAGCAGCTTGGTGTGCAGCTTGCAGGGTGAGAATTCCCAGATCTTCGCGCCGCGTTTGAGCAGGTAATTGTAAAGCGAGCGGGTCGCGCCGATGGTGGCGCCGTTGTCGCTCTTGGCGGCCATCAGCAGGCGCGTCTGCCCCTTCTTCGCCACCCGCGCGATCCGCTTCAAGAGCGTGTAGGGCGGCGAGAAATAGGCCATGAAGATGTCGAGCTTCTCGCCCTCCTTCAGGTCCTGCGTGACGCAGCGCGCCCAGGTCGAGAGGCCGCGCGTTGGGCCGCCGACCAGCCAGCGCGCGTGGCCATCCTCCGAGGTCCACGACCAATCGCGCACGGTCTGCTTGATTTCCTTGAAATGCGCTTCGTCGTCATCGGTCCAGTCGAGCAGGCGCGCAAACCATTCGGAAAGGCCCTGCACTCCGTCGCCTTCGATGCGGATGCCGATGTCGTTCCAGCCGTTGCGTTCGGGCGGGGCGAAATAATCGTCCTCCACATTGAAGCCGCCGAACATGGCGCTCGCATTGTCGGCAATGACCATCTTCTGGTGGTTGCGGATGAGATAGCGCATGGTCCAGCGCGGGCTGAAGCAAAGGAAGCGCCCGCCGCAATCGACCAGGGGTGCAAGAAATTCGTCGGTTGCCGAAGCGCCAAAGCGGTCGATGATCAGCGTGACTTTCACTCCGCGCGAGGCGGCGTCGCACAAACCGTCGCGCAGCTCGGTCGAAACCTCGTCCTCGGCGAAGATGTAGAAGCAGACGTCGAGCGTTTCCTTCGCGCCGCGCACCAGCTCCATCAATGCCTCGCGCCGGTCATTGCCGGCGGGATAGAAAGTCAGCGACTGGCCCTGCGCCTCGGCCGTGAAGGGCGGCGGGTCGCGATAGGCGGTCGCCATCTCGGTGGTCGGTTCTGCTCCCATGTGCAGCAACCCTTAGCGCGCCGCGCGCACGGCGCAAATCCTTGACTATCGCGCGCCTGCACTCTATTTGCCGCGCCTTCCGAGATTCTCGAACTTATTACACCGGAGTGCCCATGGCGCGCGTTACCGTCGAAGATTGCGTAGACAAGATTCCCAACCGTTTCGATCTCGTCCTGCTGGCTGCCCAGCGGGCGCGCGAGATTTCGGGCGGTGCGGAAATCACGCTGGAGCGTGACCGCGACAAGAACCCGGTCGTCGCCCTGCGCGAAATTGCCGAACAGACGGTCAAGCCCAAGGACCTCAAGGAAGCCGCCGTCACCAACCTGCAGAAGATCCTGCCGGACGATGACGACGAGATCGATGAGGTCGGTTCGCTCAGCCAGTCGGCCGAAGCGCTGCGGATTACCGCATCGGCGCCGACCCGTTCGACCTCGATCGGGGCCGATTACGAGGGCTGATCCCTTCGCATTTGCGCAAAACATGAAGACCCGCCCCTCACCGGGCGGGTTTTTCATTTGTGGAACGGCAGCAGCAGGCTCCAGCCGAGCCGGTGCGGCCGCGTGTCCTGGTACTCCTCCAGCCCGATGGTGAGCCGTCCCTCGGCCTCCTCCGTGTAGGTCCCGAAGAGCCGGTCCCAGCCCGACAGCAGCGTGCCGTAATTGCTGTCCGTCTCGCGCTGGATGGCGGAATGGTGGATGCGGTGCATGGTGGGCGTGACGAGCAGCGCGCGCACCGGCCGCTCCAGCCCGCGGGGCAGCGCGAAATTTGCATGGGTGAAAAGCGTTGCGAGGTTGAAAACGAGCTCGAAGGCCAAGACACCCCAGACCGGCAGGCCGAGCGCGACCACCACCGCCATCTTGAAGCCCATGCTCAGCACGATCTCGATCGGATGGAAACGCGCCGCCGTCGTCACGTCGAACGCGGGGTCGCTGTGATGGACCTTGTGCAGCCGCCAGAGCAGCGGGACGCGGTGGGTCGCCCAGTGCTGGACATAAAGCGCAAGGTCGAGCGCGAGGAGGGCTATCGCTACGCCCGCCCATGCGGGCAGTTCGAACTGGTTTAGCAGTCCCCAGCCTCGCTCAGCCGCCAGCGCCGCGGCCCCGACCATGAGCAGCGGCACGACGAGCCGCACCGCCAGCGTATCCAGCGCGAACAAGGCCAGGTTCGTCACCCAGCGCTTTCCCCGCGGCGCTTTTCGCGCCGGGCGCAGCCACTCGACCAGCGCGAACAGGGTGAAGACCAGCGCCATTGCACCGAACGCGCCCAATTCCCATTCCGTGCCGATCGTATCCATTCCAGCTATCTCGCAATCGCCGCCCTCATGTGCAAGGCGGCGGTGAGCCTCTGGCCTTATCGCGACAGGCACTTATACTCGGGCGCGGATTAGGTGGGGGAAAGCGTGAGCGACATCGGCGACGCCATCGGGACGGCAGTGGAAGGCGGGCTCTTCGCCAAGGCGCTGGACGAGCGCTCCGGTGACAAGGCCCCGCTCGAAAAGGGTCATTTTGCCGAGGGGCAGTGCCTCAACTGCGGCACCGAGCTTATCGGCTCGCATTGCCACGGATGCGGACAGCAGGCGCATCTCCACCGCACGCTCGGCGCCTTCCTGCACGATTTGCTGCACGGCGCGCTGCATTTCGAAGGGCGTACCTGGCGCACCCTGCCCAAGCTCTTCTTCAAGCCCGGCGAACTCACCCGGCGATATATCGAAGGCGAGCGTGCGCGGTTCGTTTCGCCCATGGCGCTGTTCCTGTTCTGCATCTTCCTGATGTTCGCCGTCTTCCAGTTCGCCGGGATCAGCGCGCCCACCGACATTCGCGGCGATAACGGCGAAGAGCTGGCCGAAATGGCCGCGACCGAATTCGACCGCGTCGAGAAGCGGCTTGCCGATGTCGAGAGCGAATTGGCCGATCCGGAAACGCCAGCGGAAGAGCGCGAGGAATTGGAACAGCGGCGCAAGGAATTGTCCGACCAGGTCGCCGCGATCCGCGAGGCGCGCGAGAATGTGCCCTTCCTGCGCAACGACAGCGAACCGCGCGAACTCGAAACCGATGCCGAGGGCAACACGATCGTCCCGCTCACGAACAGCGACGGGGCGACGATTAAAATGAAGTCGTCGGGCCTCGAATGGATCGACGGCGGGCTGGAAAAATGGCGCAAGAATCCGGGGCTGATGCTCTACAAGCTGCAGACCAATTTCTACAAATTCAGCTGGTTGCTGATCCCGCTATCGATCCCCTTCGTGTGGCTGCTTTTCGCGTGGAAACGGCGCTTCAAGGCCTATGACCACGCGATCTTCATCACCTATTCGATCTCGTTCATGACGCTGCTGATCCTCACAGTCACCCTGCTCGCCCTGTTCGGCGTGGCCGAGGCGGTCTGGGGGAGCATGCTGTGCTTCATCCCGCCGATCCACATGTACAAGCAGCTGCGCGGAGCCTACGGGCTATCCCGCTTTTCGGCCTTCTGGCGCCTGTGCGTGCTCATGGTTTTCATCGTGATCGTGCTGGTGCTGTTCCTGCAACTGCTGCTGGTGATCGGGGCGTTCTGACTACCCTGCCGGGTCTTCACGATCCTCGTTGAGGTCTTGCCCGGTGATGGGTGCGGGGCCCGGCGTTTCCGTGTCGCCTTCCTCGATATTGCGTTCGAGATTTGCCGCGCCTTCGCTGACCGCGCCGGCCGCTTTCTTTGCCCCGTCTTCCAGCACTTCGCCCACCACGGCGGCGTTGGCTTCGATATCGTCGCCCGCAAGGTCGGCGGTGCGCGCGGCGTCGTCCTGCGTTTCCTGCGAGCAGGCAGCGAGCGAGAGCGTGGCAAGGGCGATGGCAGTGGTAACGATGCGCTTCATGGCAAAATCCTCATGGAAGTGTTTTGCCTCTCAACGCAAAAAGGGCGCCGCCGGTTTCCCGAGCGACGCCCTTCGCGTACCGATTGCCTTGATAGTCAGGCCCCGGCGGGAGCGCCCTCGCCCGATCCGCCGAACTTCTTGCCGGCCTTGGGAACGGTGCTGCCGCCCGGCTGGCTGACCGAGACGGGACCCTTGGGCTCGTCGGGCCGGTCGATCTTGCCATCCTTCATGAGCTGGTCGATCTCGTCGCCGGTCAGCGTCTCGTATTCCAACATGGCCTGGGCCAACAGGTGGAGCTTGTCCTCTTGGTCGGTCAGCACATCCGTCGCGCGCTTCAGGCCTTCTTCGACGAGACGCTTGATCTCTTCGTCGATCAGACGGTTCGTCTCCGCGCCCGACATGGTGCGCGCGGTCTGGCCCATGCCGAGATAGCCTTCCTGGCTCTGCTCGTACTGCAGCGGGCCGAGCTTGTCGCTCATGCCCCATTTGGTGACCATGTTGCGCGCCAGATCGGTGGCATACTGGATGTCGCCGCTCGCGCCGCTCGAGACCTTGTCGTGACCGAAGATGATCTCTTCAGCGACACGGCCGCCCATAGCGACGGCGAGGTTCGCGTGCATCTTGTCGCGGTGGTAGGAGTAATTGTCGCGTTCCGGCAGGCGCATGACCATGCCCAGCGCGCGCCCGCGCGGGATGATGGTGGCCTTGTGGATCGGGTCCGATGCCGGCTCGTTGAGGCTGACCAGCGCGTGGCCGGCCTCGTGATAGGCGGTCATCTTCTTCTCATCCTCGGTCATAACCATGGAGCGGCGTTCCGCGCCCATCATGACCTTGTCCTTGGCGTCCTCGAACTCCTGCATCGCGACGAGGCGCTTGTTGCGGCGCGCAGCCAGCAAGGCGGCTTCGTTGCAGAGGTTCGCAAGGTCCGCGCCCGAGAAGCCCGGGGTACCACGCGCGATGGTGCGAGGGTTCACATCGGGAGCGAGCGGCAGCTTGCGCATATGCACGGCAAGGATCTTCTCGCGCCCGTCGATATCGGGAACGGGCACCACGACCTGGCGGTCGAAACGGCCCGGACGGAGCAGCGCGGGGTCGAGCACATCGGGACGGTTGGTCGCCGCGATGATGATGATGCCTTCGTTGGCTTCGAAGCCATCCATTTCGACCAGCAGCTGGTTCAGCGTCTGCTCGCGCTCGTCGTTCGAGTTGCCGAGGCCATGGCCACGGCTGCGGCCGACCGCGTCGATTTCGTCGATGAAGACGATGCAGGGCGCGTTCTTCTTGGCCTGTTCGAACATGTCGCGCACGCGGCTGGCGCCGACGCCGACGAACATCTCGACGAAGTCCGAGCCCGAAATGGTGAAAAAGGGCACGCCCGCTTCGCCAGCAATGGCGCGGGCGAGCAACGTCTTACCCGTACCGGGCGAGCCGACCAGCAGCGCGCCCTTGGGGATCTGGCCGCCCAGCTTGGAGAAGCGGCTCGGGTCCTTCAGGAACTCGACGATCTCTTCCAGCTCCTCGCGCGCCTCGTCGATGCCGGCCACGTCCTCGAAGGTGACGCGACCCTGCTTTTCGGTGAGCATCTTGGCCTTGGACTTGCCGAAGCCCATCGCCCCGCCGGCGCCGCCGCCCTTCTGCATCTGGCGCAGGAAGAAGAAGGCAATGCCGATCAGCAAGAGGAAGGGCAGGAGGTTGGCGAGCGTGTAGAGCAGGAGGCCGCCGTTATCGGGCTCCTTGCCGCTGAACTCGACGCCGTTCTGTTCGAGCAGCGTCGTCAGCGTGGTGTCGCTGCGGACGGGAATGGTGCTGAAGGTCTCGTTGTCCTTGGTGACGCCCGTGATGCGCTCGTCGGAGATCTCGACCGACTTGATCTCGCCCTCGGCGACCTTTTCCTTGAAGTCGGAATAGAGCAGCGAGGTGCCCGCGCTCTGACCGCCGCCGCCGAGCATGGAGACCACCAGCAACAGGCCGAGGAATACGCCGCCCCACACCATGAGGCTCTTGATCCACGGATTGGGACCGTTGCCTTCGGGTTCGGGAGGCTGGTTCTGGTTATCGTCGCGCATTGCGGTGGCAATCCTTTCCTACACTGTAGGAATGTAGGAGCGCGCTGGTGAATGGCAAGTTTAGGCCTTCGCGATTTTCCGCTTAATTCCGGTCATCGTGATCGATCCGCTTGCGCAGCGTGTAAACGGCGATCCCTACGATCAGCACGAAAGGCGCGAGTTGCACGAGCAGGTATGGCAGGATGTTCGCCGCTTTCAGGAGGTTGTACACCAGCCCGAAGGCCAGCACGCCGAGGATGAGTACGGCGAAATGCCTGCGCCGCGCACTGCGTTTGTCCGGTCCGCGACCGGCGAGGATATCGTTCTTGTTGTCGTGCATGGTCCTGCTCCCCGCGAGAGGGATCTTAATACGGAATGCAGTTTAAGATTTCCCGCAATCCTCGACCGCATAGGCGCGGCAGAACACCTCGACGGCGCCTTCGATGCGTTCGCGGTCGCGTTGCGGATCGCCGGGATGGCCGAAACGGCGTTCCAGATCGCCCATGCCCTTGCACATGGCGGCGAACTGCTCGACCGCGAGCTCCACGTCGTCGATGCGCACTTCGCCCGCCTCGACCATGGCGCGCATCAGCCCGGCGAAGGCCGCCTTCATGCGGTGCGGGCCCGAGGCGAGGAAGGCCACGCCGATGGCCGGTTCGTGCTCGGTCTCGGCGGCGATACGGCGCTCGAACTGGACCATTTCGGGGCGCGAGAGGAAGGCCACCATGGCCTCGCCGATCGCGGTTAGCCTCTCGCGAAGGGACCCACGCATATCGGGCGCGACGGCGAACTGGTCGCGCATCTTCTCGCATTCGCACTCGACCGCGGCCGCGAAGAGCCCGCGCTTGTCGCCGAAGTGGTTGTAGACCGTGACCTTAGACACCCCGGCGTCCGCCGCCACCTGCTCGATCGAGGTGGCCGCGAAGCCGGAATCGAAGAACGCGCGCGAAGCCGCCGCGAGGATCGCCTCGCGCTTGGCCGTGTCCGCCGGCCGGCCTGCCTTTTTCGTCTCGCTTGACAAAGTGAACGGTCCCGTTCAGTTGAACGCCTGCGTTCACTAATGGACGAGTCGCAGGCAATAGGCAAGCGGAGGCACCAAGGCAGATGATCTGGATCGCGATCCGCATGCTGACCGGCGACGCCCAGAAGTTCTTCGGGCTGGTGTTCGGCATTGCCTTCTCGACCCTGCTCATCACCCAGCAGCTGACGATCTTCGTGAACCTCCTCGAACGCGGGGCGAGCGGGGTTTACAACGTCTCCAGCGCCGATGTCTGGGTGATGGATCCTGTCAGCCGCACCACCGATGTCGCCTACGCCATGCCCTCCACCGCGCTCGACAAGGTGCGCGGCGTGCCGGGCGTCGAATGGGCGGTCCCGCATATCCGCGCGCAGGCCTCTGTCCGCACCAAGGACGGCGACCTCGAGGGCGTGGCGGTGATCGGCGTGGACGATGCGACGCTGATCGGCCTGCCCAAGAACATGGTCGAAGGCTCGGTCGATGTCCTTTCCCAGCCCGACAGCGTCATTATCGACGATGTCGGCATGACCCGCATGTTCCCCGGCCAGTCCCCTATCGGCGAGCGGCTGGAATTGAACGACCAGCGCGCTGTCATCCGCGGGATTGCCGACGCCATTCCCAGTTTCACCAGCACGGTGGTGCTTTATACCAAGTACAGCCAGGCGCTGAATTTCGTCCCCGGCACGCGCAATCGCCTCTCTTTCGTCCTCGTCGGGGCGGAAAACCCGGCCGAGGCCAAGGCGCTGTCCGAACGGATCGAGCGCGAGACCGGCCTCAAGGCCCAGACGCGCGAGGAATTTGCCCGCGACGGGGTCGATTTCATCATCGAGAACACCGGCATCCCGCTCAATTTCGGGATCACCGTGGCGCTCGGCTTCATCGTCGGCGTGGCGATTGTCGGCCTCACCTTCAGCCTCTTCATCCGCGACAATATCAAGCAGTTCGGCGCGCTCAAAGCCATCGGCGTCACAAACGGCAAGATCCGCAAGATGGTCGCCGCGCAGGCGGGTCTCGTGGGCCTCATCGGCTACGGCCTCGGCGTGCTCGGGACGGTCGGGTTCATCACCGCCTTCTCCTCCGATCCCACCTTCAAGGGCTTCTACATCCCCTGGCAGATCCCGATCATAAGCCTCGTCGCCGTCACGCTGATCCTGGCGCTGACCGGCTGGCTCGCGCTGCGCAGCGTGCTCAAGACCGAACCGGCGGCAGTGTTCCGGTGAGCGGTCCCGCCATCTCCACCCGCGGCGTCACGCGCGATTTCAAGGCGGGGCAGCAGACGATCACCGTGCTGCACGGCATCGACCTCGATGTGCGCGCGGGCGAACTGACCTTTCTTGTCGGCGAAAGCGGGTCGGGCAAGACGACGCTCATCTCGATCATGTGCGGCATCCTCTGGCCGACCGAGGGCGAGGTCGAGGTCTTCGGCACCGACATCTATGATCTGTCGGACGACGCGCTGGTCGATTTCCGGCTGCAGAACATCGGCTTCATCTTCCAGCAGTACAATCTCATCCCCTCGATCGACGCGGCCAGCAACGCCGCCGTGCCCCTCATCGCGCAGGGGATGGACCGGCACGAGGCGCGCGAGAAAGCCGTCGCCATGCTGGAGAAACTCAACATCGGCGACCAGGCCGCGAAGCTGCCCAACCAGCTTTCGGGCGGCCAGCAGCAGCGTGTCGCCATTGCCCGTGCGCTGGTTCACGAACCGCGCCTCGTGGTTTGCGACGAGCCGACCGCCGCGCTCGACGCCGCTTCGGGCCGCCGCGTGATGGATTTGCTGCGCGAGGTCGCGGTCGCCGAGGACCGCGCCTGCATCATCGTCACCCACGACAACCGTATTTTCGACATGGCCGACCGCATCCTCGTGCTCGAGGACGGGAAGGTCACCCATGACGGCAAGCACATGCCGGAGGATCATTGATGGCCTTGAACCTACGCAATTTGAGCTTTTCGCGGCAGATCCTGCCGGTGATCGCGGTCATCGGCCTGATCTTCGCCGCTTTCTACATCCTCTCGGGCCAGCCCGATCGCGAGCTGTCCAAACCGGAACGCGAGCCTCCGCGTGCGCCCGAAGCGCTGGCGGACGAAGCGCGGGTCGCAGGCTCGGGCGTGGTCGAACCGTCGAGCGAGCTGGTGCAGATCGGCTCGGCCCTGTCGGGGCTCGTCACCGGCCTCTACGTCCAGCCCGGCGACCGGGTCTCGGAAGGGCAGACGCTGTTCACCGTGGACGATAGACAGGCCCGCTCGCAATTGCGCGAGGCGAACGCCGCCATCGGCGAAGCGCGCGCGGCGATTGCCGAAGCGCGCAGCGCGCAGGCCACGGCCGCCAGCCAGCTGGCGCTTTACCGCAATGTCGACGATCCCGCCGCGGTCAGCCGCAGCGAAGTCATCCGAGCCGAGGGCGAGGCGAATGCCGCCGCCCAGCGTCTCTCGCTCGCCCGCGCGCGGCTCGAGGCGGCCGAGGCGCGTGCCGCTTCCGCCCGGACCGAACTCGGCCGACTGACCGTGCGCGCGCCCATTTCGGGCGAGATCCTCGCGGTGAACATTCGCAAGGGCGAATATGTCTCGACCATGGGCGGCGGCGGATCGCAGCCCTTCATCGAGATGGGCCAGACGCAGCCCATGCATGTGCGCATCGATATCGACGAGGAACAGGCCCCGCGCCTCGCCATGGGCGAACCGGCGACGGTGTCCCCACGTGGCGCGTCAGGACAGCAGGTGCAGGCCACCTTCGTGCGCGCCGAGCCGCGTGTCGTGCCCAAGCGCTCGCTTACCAATTCGGCCGCCGAGCGCGTCGACGTGCGCGTGCTGCAGGTCATCTACGAGCTTCCCGGCGAGGCCGTGGGCGATGGCGGCATCTTCCGTGTCGGCCAGCAGGTCGATGCTTATATGCCCGCGAAGAAGGCCCAGTGATGCGCCGCGGCCTGATCCTTGCGGGCACGCTGGCCCTTGCCGCCTGTGCCGGCGGGCCGCCGCCCGAAGTGGCGACGCCGACGCCGGTGCTGCCGCCCGAATTTCTCTATGCGCCCGATGCGCCGACCGGGACCGCGCTCGCTGAACTGCTCCCTGAGGCCGACCCCGGCTTCGATACGCTGGCCGCGCAAGCGCTGGCGGGTTCGCCGACGCTGGCCGAAGCGCTCGCGCGGATCGACCAGGCACGCGCCGGAGCCGACCGTGCGGGGGCCGAGCGCCTCCCTTCGCTGGGCGCCAACGCCTCGGTCACGGGCCAGCGGACCAACCCCGCGCAGTTCGGGGCCTCCCTGCCGCCCGGGGTGGCCATCGATACCGAGCGCGTGAGCTACGCCGCCAATCTCACCGCGCGCTGGGATCCCGACATCTTCGGACGACTACGCGCGCAGGAACGCGCCGCGCTGGCCCGCGTCGACGCCGCCACCGCCTCCTCGCTTGCCGTGCGCAACGCGCTGGTCGCCGAGATCGCCGCGAGCGTGATCGACTGGCGCACGCTCGATGCAAGGCAGGCCGCGATCGAGGAAGACATTGCCGCCGCCGAGGAACTCGCGCGGCTCGCCGGCGTGCGCGAGGAAGCGGGCATCGCGCCCGGTTTCGACCGCGTGCGCGCGGCAAGCGCCGCCGACGCCTCGCGCAGCCGCCTTGCCGCGCTGGCAAGCGAGCGGGCGCGGCTGACTGGGCGGCTGGTGACGCTGACCGCGCAAGGGGCGGCGCAGGTGCGCAGCGCGCTCGCGCTCGACGCGCCGGAGCCCGCCCTGCCCGAATCGCCGGTAGCGCTGCCGTCGATTCTGCTCGCCAACCGCCCCGATGTGCTGGCCGCCGCAGCAACGCTCGCTGCCGAGGACGCAGAGCTTGCCGCCACCGCGCGCCGCCGCTTCCCTGTTTTCGATCTCTCCGCCGTGATCGGCCTCCTCGCCTTCAGCCCCTCCGACCTCTTCGACGAGGACAGCCTCGTGGGCACACTGGCGGCCTCGGTCGCGGGGCCGCTGTTCGACTTCGGCCGGATCGAGGCGGAAATCGATGGCGCAGCTGCGGAGAAGCGCGCCGCCTTCCAGTCCTATCGCGGCGCGGTCTACACCGCGCTGGGCGATGCCGAGGCGGCTTACGGTCTCATCGCAGCGGCCGACCGCGAACTGGCTGCAGCACAGGCCGAGGCCGCAAGCCTCCAGCGCGCCGCCAGCCTTGCCGAGACCCGCCAGAAGGCCGGCCTCGCCGATTTCCTCACCGTGCTCGAAGCGCGCCGCGCTGCCGATGCAAGCGGGGAACGCGCCGCAGCTGCCCTCGGACGGGCGCAGCGGGCGCGGGTGGTGCTGTGGCAGGCGCTGGGCGGCGAGGCTCAGCCCACGACGCGGTCGACCAGCCAGTAAGCCCCGATGATCCCGATAGGGTAGGAGGTAAGCCGGATCGCGCGCGCCTCCAGCTCGGGTCCCAAGCGGCGCAGCAACGCGACCAGCGCCAGCACACCGGCGATCACAAGCAATTGCCCGACCTCGACTCCGAGGTTGAAACTGACCAGCGCCGCGGGCACCTCGCCTTCCGGCAGGCCGATCTCGCGCAAGGCTCCAGCAAAGCCGAAGCCGTGGAGCAGGCCGAAAGCGAAGGCGACCAGCCAGGGCCAGCGCCGGGTCAGCGTATCCTTTGTCCCCCGCGCAACTTCGACCGCGAGAAACAGGATCGACAGCGCGATCAGCGCTTCGACGGGCCTTTGCGGCAGCCCAGCCGCGCCGAGCGTCACGGCTGCGAGCGTGAGCGAATGCGCTAGCGTGAAGGCCGTCGCTGCCTTCACCACCGGCCAGCCGCGCGCGAGCAGGAGCACCAGCGCGATCACGAAAAGCAGATGGTCCCAGCCCGTCAGGATATGCTCGACCCCGATCACGAAATAGCTGCGCCAGACCTGCGCCGAGGAAGGGGCCGCCTCGATGACCGCCACCGGCGCTGCCACCGTCAGGCGATGGACCTGCACCGGACCGCCGAGCGGCGCGATGCGCAGAATGGCCTCGCCCTGACCCGTGAGCCCGTCCCAGCCCATGCGCCCTCCCGCGACCGGGCCTTCGCAGCGGACATTGACATGGCCGAGCATGGCCGCCGGTGCGCGTTCGCGCGCCATGCCTTCCATAGCGCAGCCTTGCGGGAGTTGCGGCATCCCCAGCGGAGCCCCGCGCGAACCGGCAAGCGGCTCTTTCCAGCCCAGCGTCCATTCGCGCTCCGCCTGCTGCTCGAACTGGATCGACACCGGGCGCAGTTCGTCGGCCAGCGCCGGCGCCGCGCACACGAGCATAACCAGCGCGGCCAGCAGCCGGATCATTCGATCTCGATCGTATAGGCGTCGCGCAGTAGCTGGTACGCCTTTTCACGCCGGGCCTGGATCGTGCGGCCGCGCCAGTCCCTCTCGGCCCTGTCGCGCACCTCTTCGAGCGGCGGAACGCTGCCTTCCTCGCGGTGGTAGAGCTGGACGAGGTGCCATCCATAGCCCGAGCGGATCGGCCCCTGCCAATCGCGCGCCACGCTCAGCGCCAGCATCTCATCGGCAAAAGCGGTCCCGAAAGCGCGCGCGATGTCCTCGCGATCCGCTTTGGCCATGGTGCGCGGCAGGCTGGTGGATTGCCCTTGCGGCCGGTCTTCCCCGCGCGCCGCAAGCGCGGCCTCGCGCGTCGGGAACCAGGCTTGCTCGAAATTGAGGATGCCGCCGCGCTCGTAATCGGTCCCGTGGTCGCGGTACCACTCGGCAAGCTGCGCCTCGGTCGGGCGTGCCAGTTCCGCCTCGGCCCCGGCCAGTTCGTCCATCTTGGTCGCCAACCGTCGCCGGACGACCGGGTCCCCCTCGTCCAGCCCGAGCCGCAATGCCTCGCGGTAAAGCACCTCCTCGCGCACCCATTGATCGACGCGAGCGTCAAGTTCGGCATCGGTCGGCGCGCGGCCCATAGTCCGCTCGAAGGCGAGCGCGAGACCCGCCTGCTGCTCGCGGCTCAGCGTGATACTCCGCTCCGCCGGATCGACCGGCTCGCCGGCCAGCGCCAGCACGCCCCAGATCGCCGCGCCGGCGAGGAGAAAATGCGCGAGCGGATCGCGCAAGGCGCTGCGGATCATTCCGCCTCCATGATCGGCGGCGCATCGCCCACCTGCGGGCGCGTCTGCGGTCGGTTCTTCGGGCGCAGCCAGACGGGCGAGGAATAGGCGCGTTCCTGTATCACATTCGCCTCGATCACATTGTCCGGCAGCTTAAGGCCGAAGCGCACGGCATCGTAGAGCACCCACGAAGGCGTCGGGATTTCGAGCACGCGCACGTAATAAAAGGCGCGCTGGCCGCGGCGATATTCGGGATCGGTCCATGTCGCCCGCAGCTCGGCCGCGCCGATCGTGTTCTTGTAGGTCGCGCGCAAACGGTCGACCGTATCGCCCACGGGCGGAACGGGGCTGTCGGAAGCGCCGTCCATCTCGCGCGCGCTCCAGGCGACATCAAAGACCTTCTCCTGCGCTTCCCCGCCTGCATCGACCCACCCCTTCACCACCTGCACCCGGTCGAGGTTCGCCCCGTCTGGATCTTTGAGTGCGGAGATCAGGAAAGTCGGCGCGCGTCCCGTGTCCTCCAGCTCGCCGCCCATGGGCACGCCGCGCGTATAGCCCGCTCGCACCCAATCGCCCCCCCAATCGCTTGCCGCAAAATCGTGACCCGCAAACAAGCGCAGAACCATGCGCGGGCCGGTGGTGGCGTAGACCTCGCGCCGCATGAAAGCGTCGAAGATTTCGGCGCGCGTGTTGCCCCGCGCCCAGGCCGCCGCATAGCCGCCAGCCAAGTAATGCCAGCCGAAGCGCCCCTGCCGCGTGCCCAGGTTCTGCGCGTCCATGGCGCGCTCTGCGCTCGGTTCGTTGCCGGTATGCTTGCCGAAGAAATTGTCCTCGTCCCCCGTGGCGAGAGCGGTGTGGCTGTCGGTCGAGCCGATGAGGCCGAAGGCATAGGGGTTCACGCCCAGCCGCTCTTCCAGCGTCAGCCCGCGCAGCAAGGCCGAGCGCAGATAGCTGCCCGCGTACATATCGGGCGTGCTGCGCTCGGTCAGCGGGAGGTTGCCGAGCTCCCAGCCGGCCACGCCGAAGCTTGCAAACTCATCATTGGGTGAGAGGAAAGGATGCGTCTCGCTGTCGCCCTTGATCTGGGTCGCCTCGACCACCGGCTCGCGCGCGGCACGGCGACGGGCGTATTGCGCGCTCATCGCGCCGCCATCGGGCCCGACCAGTTCGAACATCTGCCCGTTGGAGAGGTTGGAATTGTGCGGGATCGCCAGCACCTTGCCACCCGTTGTCTCCTCATAGGCGTCCATGTAGTCCCACAGGCCGGTCACGTCGCCATCGAGGCCGGGATAGGGCAGCACTTCGCGCGTCTTCGCGCTGCCATCGCGAAACATGACCACGCGGTGGAGATTGTTGCCCGACGGCATCAGCGTCCATTCGAACCCGGCAAAGGCGGTGAAGCGCCCCGGCTCGTTATAGCGGTCGAGCACGTCGAGGTGGCGGTCCCACAATTCGCGCGTGGCCGCGGCCTGGCGTTCGGGATCGCGGAAGGCTTCCGGAATTTCGTCGTTGGCGGCCGCGGTGATCAGCTCGGCCACCGCGCGGGTCGATTGCTCGGGACTCTCGTGCATCATGTCGTACCAGCGCCTGAGCGTGGGATCGCGCACCATCATGCGCGGCGCATCGTAAAGCCTGCGGGTCGCGCCCATGGCGTCGGAATGATCGGCGATGACGAGGAAATCGAGCGGACGGTCGAGCTGCGCTTTCATGCCCGTGGTGGCGGTAACCTCCTCACCGCGGGCGAAGCGCAGGGCCTCTTCCGGGCCAAGGCGCACGCCGAAACCGAAAGCGTCGACCGAGACATCGGTGTGGAGGTGGGTGTCGCCCCAATAGGGCCGGTCGGGAAACTCGGCGAGGTCCACCGTGTCGGTGCCGTCGCCTTGCTGGGCCTCGGTAGCCTCCCCCGGCGCGCCGTCCGAACAGCTTGCGAGCAAGAGGCCCGCCGCTCCCACTGCCAACAGATATCGCATCGGCTCTCCTCCCGATGCGGACTGTGCGCCTGTCTATGCGATCAGGTCAAGCGGCTCTCGCCCTTGGCTGGCTGTACGAGCGCCATGCCGCCCGAGCTCTCGCCCTCCTCCTCGTCGGAGGTGTAATAGTAATAGGTCCCGCCCCCCAGCGCGGCGATGGCAAGCGCGAGAGCAAAGAGCATGACCAGTCCGTCGCGCACGATTAGCGCAAGGCCGATTGCGGCGATTGCCAGCATCGGACCGGAACTGGCGAAGGGCAGCACCTCGAGCGGCGGCACGGTGACGCACAGGATGATGATCGCCAGCGCGGCGACCTTCAGCCACACGCCTTCGGTCAGCGCGCTGAGCCGGTCCCTGCTGTGTTCGTCGAGCCAATGCGCCACGCCGCGCAGCTTGCCGACGGCCTTGTGCAACTTCTTCGATTCCACCGATCGGCTCTGGATGAACTGGGGCATCCAGATGTGGTCCTTGCCGAAGAGAAGCTGCAAGGCGATCAGGACAATGATGGAGGCGAGCGCGGTGGGCACTCCGGGAATGGCGCCGATCGGGGTGAGTTCGATCAAGGCGAAGATCATGATGACCGGGCCGAAGCTGCGCGCGCCGAAATCGTCGAGCACGTCGGCGATGCAAACCTCGTCGTTCTCGGCCGCCAGCTCGTCGAGTTCGCCGATGACGTCTTCGACGCCTTCGGGTTCCTTGTCGTCTTTTTGCTCACTCATTCCTATCCCCTTCGAGCGTCAACGCGCGAAGGGGAGGAATGGGTGCAAGCGCCCGTGATCAGGCGCTTTTCTTGAGCAGCGCGGAGCGTTCGCAGCGACAGACCACTTCGCCGCGCTGGTTCACCGCCTCGTGCAGGAAGGTGACGATGCCGGTGTCCGGGCGCGACTTGCTTTCGCGCAAGGCAATGACTTCGCTCGTCGCATGCAGCGTATCGCCGATGAAGACGGGCTTGGGCATCACCAGCTTGTCGTAACCGAGATTGGCCACAAGGGTACCGAGCGTGGTGTCACCGACGCTCAGCCCCACCATGAGCGAGAAGGTGTAGGTCCCGTTGACCAGGATCTGCCCGAACTCGCTTTCCCTGGCCGCTTCCACGTCGAGGTGGAGCGGCTGCGGGTTGTGGGTCATCACGGTGAAGAAGAGGTTGTCCGCCTCGGTCACCGTGCGCCGGATTTCATGGGTCAACTTGTCGCCGACCTGCCATTCGTCGAAGTGCTTGCCCGCCATCAGCTGTGGCCCATCACGGCCTTGACCTCGAGGAAGTCGTGGAAGCCCCACTCGCCCCATTCGCGGCCGTTGCCCGATTTCTTGTAGCCGCCGAAAGCCGCGTTCATGTCGTAGCCGCCGTTGATGGCGACCCGGCCTGCACGGATGCGCCTGGCGAGTTTCTTCGCGGTCTCGACATCCTCGCCCATGATGTGGCTGGCGAGGCCGTATTCGGTGTCGTTCGAGATGCGGATCGCGTCGTCGTAATCGTCATAGCCGAGGATCGCGAGGACGGGGCCGAAGATTTCCTCGCGCGCGATGGTCATGTCGTTGGTGACATCGGCGAAGACGGTCGGTTTGACGTAGTGGCCGGTTTCGAGGCCTTCGGGCTTGCCCGGACCGCCTGCGACCAGCGTCGCGCCTTCGTCGATACCCTTCTGGATGAGGCCCTGGATCTTTTCCCACTGCGCCTTGGAGACCACCGGACCGATGGTGGCGTTGCCCTTGGGATCGCCGGGAATGACGCCTTCGGCGGCTTCCTTGGCCGCGGCCTTGGCTTCTTCCATACGCTTGTGCGGCACGAGCATACGGCTGGGCGCGGTGCAGGTCTGGCCCGAATTGCCCATCATGGCGGTGGTGCCGCGCATGACCGACTTGGTGAAGGCGCTGTCGTCGAGGATGATGTTGGGGCTCTTGCCGCCCAGTTCCTGCGCCACGCGCTTGACCGTCTCGGCAGCGTTCTTGGCGATTAGCACGCCGGCGCGCGTCGAGCCGGTGAAGCTGATCATGTCGATATCGGGATGGCCGCTCATCGCCTCGCCCACGCCCGGACCGTCACCGTTGACGAGGTTGAACACGCCAGCCGGCACGCCCGCCGCGTCCATGATCTCGGCAAAGATATAGGCGTCGAACGGCGCGATTTCGGATGGCTTCAGGATCATCGTGTTGCCGGTCGCCAGCGCGGGGAAGACCTTGCACGCGATCTGGTTGAGCGGCCAGTTCCACGGAGTGATCATGCCGACCACGCCGATCGGCTCCCACACGTGGAGCGTCGGGCCGTCCTGGCGTTCGAATTCGAACTTCTCAAGCACTTCGATGGCGGTCTGGCAGTGACCGGCAAGCAGGCCGGTGTGCGGGCCGTTGGCGAGGCTCATCGGCGCGCCCATTTCCTCGCTCACGGCGAGCGCGAGATCGTCCTTGCGGTTGGCGATCTCGGCCTGGATGGCGCGCAGCAGGGTGAGGCGCTCTTCCTTGGTGGTCTGGCTGAAGCTCTCAAACGCGCGGCGCGCGGCGGCGACCGCCTTGTCGACATCGGCCTTGGTGCCGAAGCTGATGTGGCCGATAGTATCTTCGGTGGCGGGGTTTTCTACCGGCTGGGTATTCTCGGTGACCGGGTCGACCCACTGGCCGTCGATGTAGAACTTGGTGCAATCGCGCATGGGAAATACTCTCCTTATGCGCGGCTCTCTAGCTCCCTTGCGACCAGCGCGCCACCACCTCTTCGCCGTCCTGTGCACTGTCGCGGATCGTACCAGGCGTACGGTCGAAGCGCGGTGCGGGCGCTGTGTGCGAGCGACCGCCATGGTCGACGAAAGCGCCCCGCGCCTTCATATGCGGATGGTCTTTCGCCTCGTCCAGCGGGACGACCGGCGCGAAGCAGGCGTCGGTACCTTCGAGAAGTGCGACCCACTCGGCCTGAGGCTTTGTCTTGAAGAGGGCCGCGAGGCGGTCCGCGTAATCGTTCCAGTTCGCGGGGTTCATCTGCCCTTCGCGCAATTCCTCGGGCGCATCGGCGCGTTCAAGGAGCTCGGCGTAGAACTGCGGCTCGATGGCCCCGACGGTTATCTCCTTGCCGTCGGCGCAGGTATAGCAGCGGTAGAAATGCGCCGCTCCGCCGAGCAGGCCTGCCCCGCGCTGGGTGGTGCGCAGCGCGCTATGCGGTTGGCCGTAGAAGAAGCTCATCAGGCTGGTCACACCATCGACAATGGCCGCATCGACCACCTGCCCCTTGCCGCTGGTCTGGCGTTCGTACAGCGCGGCCAAGATGCCGAAGGCGCAATACATCGACCCGCCGCCGAAATCGCCGACGAGGTTTTGCGGCGGAATTGGCAATGCGCCCTTCGCCCCGATACTGTCGAGCGCGCCGGTGATGGCGATATAGTTGAGGTCGTGCCCCGCCGCTTGCGCCAGAGGCCCGTCCTGCCCCCAACCTGTCATGCGCGCATAGACGAGCCGCGGGTTGAGATTGAGCATTTCGTCGGGACCGAGGCCCAGCCGCTCCATCACGCCGGGGCGGAACCCTTCCACAAGGACGTCCGCCGAGGCGAGCGCCTGCCTCACGAAGGCCTGCCCCTCCTCGCTCTTCAGGTCGACCGCCGCGCGGTGGCGCGCGCGCTCGACCACGGCGTTCATCGGCTGATGTCCGGGCCGCTCGATCCGCACGACTTCCGCGCCGAGATCGGCAAGCAGCATGGCGACGTGCGGGCCCGGCCCGATGCCCTGGAATTCGACGACACGAAGGCCGCTCAGCGGTCCGTTATTCATAAGTCTCTCCCTGAACTCTCCTTCGCACACAAAGCGAAAGAGTGCGCAAATGCAACTCGCATCGAAGGATGCTCGCACCTTTCATCAAATGTTACAGTTGAAACCGCTCGTTGCGCGTAAGGAGCGAGAGGAGTACAATGCCGCGTTGCAGCATGGCTGCGGGGCGCGGCTAACAGGGGATCCTTACGTGGACATGCCATTGGACGAATTGCGAAAGAACGCGGCGCGCGCGACTTCGCTGCTGAAGTCGATGGCGAACGAATCGCGGCTGATGATCCTGTGCCAGCTGTCGCAGGGCGAGCTTACCGTGAGCGAGATGTCCGAGCATGTCTCGCTGTCGCAATCGGCGCTCTCGCAGCACCTTTCGCTGCTCCGGCGCGAAGGGCTGGTGACCACGCGGCGCAGCTCGCAATATGTCTATTACGGGCTCGACAGCGAGGAAGTGAAAGCCGTGATCGGCACGCTTTACGACCAGTTCTGCGCCTGCAACGAGGACGGCGAAGAAGCGGCTGAATAAGCTGTCGGCGTTACAGCCGGTCGCGCAGTTCCGATAGATCGTATCCGGCGCGCTCCGCCCGTGCGAGGCGTTCATCCACGCTCAGCCCTTCGGGATTGGAGAGTGCCCACAGGACCGTGGCGCGTTTGCCGCTGCCGCAATAGGCCAGAACCTTGCCCTCGCCCGCGCACAAGGCGTCGGCCTGTTGCTGCACCGCCTCGGGCGTGATCGCGCCGGGGCTGACGGGGTTGTAGGTGAAGTCGAGGCCGCAGGCCTGCGCGGCGGCGCGAATGGCCTCGGCGTCCGGCTGCCCCTCGGCCTCGCCATCGGGGCGGTTGCAGACGATGCGCGTGAAGCCAGCGTCTTTCGCTGCTGCGACATCGTCGGGCGTGACCTGCCCTCTCACACAGAGATTGTCGGTAAGCTGGTTGCTATCCATGGGCGGTTTCCTTTGCGGGCCGGTCGAAGGCCAGCCGATTGAGCACGAGCCCGCCAAGCAGGCCTGCGGTGAAGACCGAAGCTTCCAGCGGAGCGATGGCGAGCGAGGCGATGCCGGGCCCGGGGCACAGGCCCGCCATGCCCCAGCCGATGCCGAACAGCGTGGCCCCGGCGATCAGCCGCGGGGTCAGGTCGCTGCGTTCGGGCAGGGCGAATTCGCCGGCGAAGAGAGGGTGGCGCATGCGCGGGACGAAGCGCCAGGCGATGGCCATGACGATGACCGCGCCGCCCATGACGAAGGCCAGCGTCGGGTCCCAGTCGCCGAAGATATCGAGGAATCCGCGCACGCGCGCCGGATCGGTCATGCCGCCGAACGCGAGGCCCGCTCCGAACAGCGTGCCGGACACGAGCGGGGGAAGATGGGTGCGGATCATGCGAAGGCTCCCATGAGCGCGACCGTCGCAATTCCGGCGGCCATGAAGGTGAGCGTCGCGACGATCGAACGTTGCGAGAATCGGCTGACGCCGCACACGCCATGCCCACTGGTGCAGCCGCTGCCAAGCCGCGCGCCGAAGCCCACGATGACACCGGCGACAGCCAGCACGGGCAGCGGCATAAACTCAGGATCGAGGCGGCCCTTGAGCAGCGCGACGAGCCCTGCACCCAGCGGCAATCCGATCACGAACATCCACGCGCTGGAAGGCGACATGCCGCTGTCGTTGATGCCGAAGGCGCGGCCGACGATGCCGGAAACGCCCGCGATGCGGCCTGCGCCCAGCAGCATGAGCGCTGCGGCAAGGCCGATCAGGAGACCGCCAAAGAGCCCGTCGAGCGGGGCGGCGTCGGGAAATCCGGGAAGCGTCACAGCGTGTTCACCGGGATCTTGATGTAGCTCACGCCATTCTCCTCCGGCTCGGGCAGGTGCCCGCCGCGGATATTGACCTGCACGCTCGGCATGATCAGTTCGGGCATGGAAAGCGTGCTGTCACGCTTGGTCCGCATGGCGACGAACTCGTCCTCACTCGTACCTTGCTTGACGTGGACGTTTTCCTCGCGCTGCTGGCGAACGGTGGTCTCCCACGCGTATTCGTCGCGGCCGGGGGCCTTGTAATCGTGGCACAGGAACAGACGCGTTTCGCCGGGCAGCGACAGCAGGCGCTGGATCGACTGGTAGAGCTGGCGCGCGTCGCCGCCGGGAAAGTCCGCCCGCGCCGTGCCGAAGTCGGGCATGAAGATCGTGTCACCGACAAAGGCCGCATCGCCGATGATGAAGGCGTAGTCGGCGGGCGTGTGGCCGGGTACGTGGAGCGCAATGCCCTCGATCTCGCCCAGTTTGAAGGTCTCGCCATCGGTGAACAGGTGATCGAATTGCGACCCGTCGCGCTCGAAATCGGTGCCCGCGTTGAACAGCTTGCCGAAGACGTCCTGCACCCGGATGATCTCGCGCCCGATGGACAGTTTCCCGCCCAGCTTTTCCTGCAGGTAAGGCGCTGCCGAGATATGGTCGGCATGGGCGTGGGTCTCGATCAGCCAAGTGACGGTGAGATCGTTGGCCTTCACATATTCGACGATCAGCTCGGCCGATCCATGCGAGGTACGCCCCGCAGCCGCATCGTAATCGAGCACCGAATCGATGATCGCCGCCTCGCCGCTCGCCGGATCGTGCACGACATAGGTAACCGTATTGGTCGCCTCGTCGAAGAAGCCTGCGATGGAGGGGCGTTTCGCTTTGTCCTGCGCGGCGCGGCGCACCTGTTCGGTCGCGGCGGAAAGCGAGTCGTCGGGAGCGGAAGATGTCGTTGACTGGTTCATATCAGGATTATCTAATATACCTTTGTCGGCTGTCAATGGGCCGAAGCGGTGGCCATGCTCCGCAGCAGGGTGTAGGCGCTGGGTAGATGGCTCTTTCGGACCCACCCTTGCCCGATCAACTTTCAAGGTCCTACCTTGGGTCCCGGCAGCTCGAAGACGGGTTCGGACGGCGATTTTCCTACCTGCGCCTCTCGCTCACCGACCGATGCAACTTCCGCTGCAGTTACTGCCTGCCGAACGGTTTCGTGAAGCAGGACGGCTTGCCCCCCGAACTCTCATGCGAGGAATTGCGCCGGGCCGTTTCCGCTTTCGCGCGGCTCGGCCTGTGGAAGCTGCGCCTCACCGGGGGGGAGCCTACGGTGCGCCGCGACTTCACGGAAATTGCGCGCGAGCTTGCCGGAGTGGAGGGCATCAGGCGCGTTGCGATGACCACCAACGGCTACCGGCTGGCGCGCGAAGCGGACGCATGGCGCGCGGCAGGCGTGGACGCGATCAATGTCAGCGTCGACACGCTCGACGCGGAGAGCTTTGCGCGGGTGACGGGCCACGACCGGCTGGGCGACGTCCTGGCCGGGATCGACGCGGCGCTCGCTGCCGACTTCGATGCGGTCAAGGTCAACAGCGTCCTTCTGCGCGAATTGGAGGGCGAAGGATGGCAGCAGGTGCTCGATTTCGTGGCGGCACGCGAAGTCTCCTGGCGCTTCATCGAACTGATGCGGACGAACGATAACGCCGGCTTCCATCAGCGACAGGCGACCCCGGGCGAAGCGATCCGCGAGCGCCTTCGGGACGGCGGCTGGACCCCGCTCTCCCGCGCCGACGGGGCCGGACCGGCGGTGGAATACGCCCATCCCGATTATCGCGGGAAGATCGGCCTGATCGCCCCTTATTCGACGGGCTTTTGCGACAGCTGCAACCGCCTGAGGTTGTCGAGCCGTGGGCGACTGCACCTCTGCCTGTTCGGCACGGAAGGGCTGGACCTGCGCGACCTGCTCCAGCACGACGACCAGCAAGACGAGTTGGTGAGCCGCATCCGCTCGGCCATGCCGTCCAAGACCCGCGGCCACCGGCTGCACGAAGGCGACAGCGGCACGACCCCGCATCTCGCCGCCATCGGCGGGTAGGCCTATTCCATGATCGGTTTCGACGAAGCGCTCGCGATTCTCGCCCGTTCGGTGACGGCGCTGGATAGCGAGATCGTCCCCCTCGATCAGGTCGCCGGTCGCTTCATCGCCCAGGACCTGCAAGCCCGCTACGATGCCCCCCGGTGCGATGTCTCCGTCATGGACGGATACGCCGTGCGCGCGAATTCGGCAGGGCAGGACAGGCCTTTGCAACTGACTAGCGAATCCAGACCCGGAGCGCCCTTCGCGGGCCACGTCGCTGAGAGCAATGCGGTCCGCATCTTCACCGGCGCCCCAGTCCCAAAGGGCGCCGACATCGTCATCATGCAGGAATACGCGCAAGCCTCAGGCGATACCGTGCGCTTCTCCGAGGGCTGGGGCCCGGCGCGCCACATCCGCCGGAAGGGCAGCGATTTTCGCGAAGGCGAGCGGCTGCTGGCGGCGGGAGCACGGCTGACGCCGCAAGCCATCATCGCCGCCGCCGCCGCCGACCGTGCGGAGCTGGACGTCGCGCACCGCCCTCGCCTCGCCCTGATCGCGACCGGCGACGAGCTCGTTCCGCCCGGCGAAGCGCACCGCCAGCCTCTCGCCCAGCCCGACACGGCCAGTCACGCCGTCGCCGCGCTCGCCAGCCGCATGGGCGCAGAGCTTGTCCTTCACGTGCGCGGGCGCGACGACCGCGAGGCGCTGGCCACCCTGGCCGCCCAGGCTCTCGAAGTCGCCGATTGCGTGGTCGTCACCGGCGGCGCTTCGGTGGGCGATCACGATCACGCGCGGCCCATGTTCGCCGAGACCGGGATGGAGCTGCTATTCTCGCGCATCGCTATCAAACCGGGCAAACCCGTGTGGTTCGGCAAGGCCGGATCCAAGCCAGTGCTCGGCCTGCCCGGAAATCCCGGCTCCGCGCTCGTCACAGCCCGCCTGTTCCTTCAGCCGCTGCTGGCGGCGATGCAGGGAGGCGATCCGATGGCCCAAATCGCCACCATGCCGCTCCGCCTCGGCGCCGATCTGGAAGCGAACGGTTCGCGCGAGACCTTCTTCCGCGCGAGCGCCACGCCGCAGGGCCTCGTGCCGGTGAGCAATCAGGTCAGCGGCGCGCAGGCCGTGCTCGCCGAGGCAAGCTGGCTCATCCGCCGCCCGCCTCATGCGCCAGCCGCAAGTGCAGGCTGCCTCGTCGAGGCGCTCCCGCTCTAGCGCCGCGCGGGTCAGCGGTTCCGCCGTCCCTCGATGAGCGTCTCCACCACGCCCGGATCGGCCAGCGTCGAGGTGTCGCCCAGCGCGCCGAACTCGTTCTCCGCGATCTTGCGCAGGATGCGGCGCATGATCTTGCCGCTGCGCGTCTTGGGAAGCGCGGAGGTGAAGTGCAGATGGTCGGGCGTCGCGATCGGTCCAATCTCGCGCCGGACCTGCTGGCGCAGTTCCGCCTCGAGCTCCTCGGTGGCCTCCTCGCCCGCGATCAGCGTGACGTAACAGTAGATGCCCTGCCCCTTGATATCGTGCGGGAAGCCGACCACCGCCGCCTCCGACACCTTGGGATGCAGCACCAGCGCGCTCTCGACTTCGGCCGTGCCCATTCGGTGGCCGGAAACATTAATCACATCGTCCACACGCCCGGTGATCCAGTAATAGCCATCGGCATCGCGGCGGCATCCATCGCCGGTGAAATACTTGCCGGGATAGGTGCTGAAATAGGTCTGCACGAAACGCTCGTGATCGCCATAGACGGTGCGCGCCTGTCCGGGCCAGCTGCGGGTGATGCACAGATTGCCCTCCGCCGCGCCTTCCATCACGCCGCCATCGGCATCGACCAGCTGCGGGCAGATGCCGAAGAAAGGCTTGCCCGCGCTGCCCGGTTTCATGTCGTGTGCGCCAGGAAGCGTGGTAATCATCACCCCGCCCGTCTCGGTCTGCCACCAGGTGTCGACAATGGGCGTGGTGCCGCCGCCGACATGGTCGTGATACCAGCGCCAGGCCTCGGGATTGATAGGCTCGCCCACCGAGCCGAGCAGGCGCAGGGCGGAAAGATCGTGCTTCGCCACATGCCCCTCGCCTTCGCGCATCAGCGCGCGGATCGCGGTGGGCGCAGTGTAGAAGATGTTGACCTTGTGCTTGGCGCAGACCGCCCAGAACCGGTCGTGATCGGGATAGTTCGGAACGCCTTCGAACATCACCGCGGTCGCCCCGTTCTGGAGCGGACCGTAGACGATGTAGCTGTGCCCGGTGACCCAGCCGATGTCGGCGGTGCACCAGTAGACCTCGCCGGGCCGGTAATCGAAGACATAGCGGAAGGTCGTCTCGGTCCAGACCGCATAGCCGCCGGTGGTGTGCAGCACGCCCTTGGGCTTTCCGGTGGAACCCGAGGTGTAGAGGATGAACAGCGGGTCTTCCGCCTTCATCGGCTCGCAAGGGCAATCGGCGGCGACATCGCGCGAAAGCTCATGATACCAGTGGTCGCGCCCGTCCTTCATCGTGACCGCGCCGCCCGTATGGCGGATCACCAGCACGCCCTTGGCTGGCACCTTTTCGAGCGCGGCATCGACATTGGCTTTGAGGGGTATCGGCTTGCCGCCGCGCACGCCTTCATCGGCGGTCACGATCCAGTCGCTTTTGCAATCCTCGACCCGGCCCGCGATCGCTTCGGGCGAGAAGCCGCCGAAGATCACCGAATGCACCGCGCCGATCCGCGCGCAGGCAAGCATGGCGAAAGCGCCTTCGGGCACCATCGGCATATAGATCGTGACCCGGTCGCCCTTGGCCACGCCCATCTTCTTGAGCGTGTTTGCCATCCGCACCACTTCGCGCTGCAGATCGGCGTAGGAGATGTGGCGCGTTTCGCCCTCGGGGTCGTCGGGCTCGAAGATGATCGCGGTGCGCGCGCCGTTGCCCGCCTCGACATGGCGGTCCACGGCGTTGTGGCAGATGTTGAGGACACCGTCCTCGAACCACTTGATGTCGACAGGGTCGTAGCTCCAGTCGGCGATCTTCGCGGGCTTTTGCACCCAGTCGAGCCGCCCGGCCTGCTCGGCCCAGAATTCGTCGGGCGCCTCAAGGCTGCGCGCATAGAGCGCCTCGTATTCGGCCGCATCGCAAAGCGTCCCCTCGCCAGCGGCGGCGGGGCGGCGGACCCAGTCCTGGTCGTGCGAGATCGTGCTCATGGCGGTGCTCCTCATCCCTTCGGCGTCTCTCGGGTTCGACCTTACCGGCAGCAGGAACGGGGGCAAGCGGAGACTTGGCGCGTGGGTGAGCGCGGAGCGAGGGGTTCCAATGGCTCTCCCGACCCTGCATAGCTCGTCGCTTCGAAGGGGAAAAACAGTGGCCGCAGCACCGGAAACTATCCGACTGAAACCGAGCGAACTCGTGGTCCACGGACCTTTCACCCTGCGCCGCTATTCGCCCGTTCCCGACCCGAAGCGGACGATCCTCGTGCTCGACGACAATCTCATCGGCGATGCCGCCATCGCCGCCCTGCGCGCGCGGACGGTGGACGGCACGCTCGACGATGTCGCGCTGCTGCTGGTCGGCTTCGATGCGGAGGATTACGCTACGCTCCACCCCATGCGCGGGGAGTATCTGACCTTCGGGGAATATGATCTCGGTTTTGCGGCGCTGCCAAAAACCGGCGGGGCGGAACAGCTGGCCGAATTTCTGAAGGGTCTGGTTCGCGCGGAAAGCACTCTCGTGGGCGTGATCGGCTATTCGCTGTCCGCCGCCTTCGCGATGCGCTTTGCCGGCGAACTGGAGCGGCTCGAATATATTGGTCTGCTCTCCGCCTCCCTGTGGCTGGACGCGGCGCTGGAAAACGAACTCGCCGCCACCTTCGAAACCCGACCGGACGCGAGACTCCACCTCTCCGTCGGCGGCCTGGAAACCGACCCAGCGCCCTTCCGGCCCGGCAGCATGGTCAGCCTGGCCGAGGACCTCGCCGCTCGCCTCGCCCGGTCGATGGAAGACCGCCTCGATTTCCATCGCGTGCCCGAAAGCGAACATTTCGGAGTCCTCACCGCCGGAATGGATAGAGCTTTTTCCTGGATTTGACCGCAGCCCACCCAACTGGGTGGGTTATCGCCGGCATCTCTGTGTTACTGCGCTTCCAGAAGCAGGAGGGTCGGAATGGTTCGCGTTCGCCGGTTGGACTGCGCAAACGCCGCCGATACCGGCGCATCATCGCCGTAACCGCTTGATCCGCCATGGTTGCCAAAACTCCGGCGTTCTGGTTGAGAAGCCCCATGGGGCTTTCGATCGAGCTGCTCGAACGACGCTGCCGCGACGCAGCGACGGGTGCCTATGCGTGGGATGCCCTCCTTCGCGACATTGGCGAATGGGTCGGTGGCTCCAAGGGGATGATGCTTGGGGCGGGTCTTCTCGGACCCCATCGCCATACGCTCGACTGGAACCACGATCCCAAGGGGCTTGCCCGGTACAATTCCTACTACAACCGCTTCGACCCCCGCACCCCCTACGCACGGCTCACCCCGCTCCACGGCGCTCAACTGGGCCAGAAATACGTCCGCAACGAAAGCATTGCGAAGACCGAATATTTCCAGGCGATAAATCTCGATGGTGACGTCAAGGATTCGGTCCACGGTATCATCGCGAACGATGCGGAGATCGGACGGCGCTCGATCAGCATCCAGCGCGGTTTCAAGGAGGAATTCTTTGCCGAAAGGGAGGCCGAGAGGCTCGCCGTGATCCTCCCTACGCTGGAGCGCGCCATGAAGGATTCGATCCGTGTCGCCCGGTCCGTGGCGGGCCATATGAGCGGCAACGGCTATTGCTACATGGTCGTCGACCGGGCGCGGCGGGTGATCTTTGCCGACAGCAGCCAAGACCAATATCTCGCGCGTTCGGGGCCCCTCTCCTCGACGGGCGATCTGCTTGCCAGCGGCAACGAAGGCGTTGATCGGGCCATCGAACAGGCCATCGAGACCGCGCTGGGCGAGCGTCCGGTTTCGCTGCACCTTTCCGGTGTTAAAATGGAGTTCAGCCGCGTCCCGCAGGCCCTCGCCTGGCTGGCCGACAAGGACCACTGCTTCCTCGCCATTGTCGCCCAGGAGAAACAGGCCGAAACAAGCGCGCGCCTGTTCGCAACGGCGCATGATTTTTCCGCCCGGGAGGCCGATATCCTCGCCATCCTCCTTGCTGAAGACGACCTGCGCCTCGCCGCCGACAGGTGCGGCCTAACATACGAAACGGTACGGTGGCATCTCAAGAACATGCAGATGAAATGCGGCGTATCCCGCCGCGAAACCATGCTCGCCGCCGCGCGCAAGGGCCGGATCGGCTGATCGGATACGCAGGGCCCGGTTAGTCGGCACCGGCGGCCGGCGGTGACCCCGGCGGGACGGATTGCCCCGTCCCGCCGGGTTCCGCGATCACGAATAGGCGCCTTCGGAATAGGTCAATTCGTAACTGTGGCTGTAGACTTCGAAGACGATCCCGAACGGGTCTTCGACATAGCACATGCGATAGGGCTTCTCGCCCGGATAATATTCCCGGATCGGCATACGCTGCTTGCCGCCCGCGGCGACGATCTTTTCGACCAGGCCTTCGACGTCCGGGTCCTGCACGCAGAAATGGAAAGTTCCGTGGCGGTGATGGTCGAGATTGTTTTCCGGCGCATAGTTTTCGGGAAACTCGAAGATCTCGATACCCACACGATCGGCCGTCGCGAGGTGGGCGATCTTCAGCGATTTCCAATCCGGGCCGAACACGTCTGTACACATGACGCCGATCGGGCTGTCATCCTCGAAGACCTCGGTCGGTTCCATGATAGTGTAGAGGCCGAGAACCTCGGTGTAGAATTTCACCGCCGCCTCGAGATCCGGAACGGAGAGGCCGATATGCGAAAAGGTCTTAGGCGATACATTCATGTCGTTTCCTTTCTCTGGGACACAACGCATATCGGGGCGGCGCGGCAGAAATTTAGATTATCATTTTCTATCTATATGATAAGATCGTGTTATGACCGCTTTAAATTCCGGCTGGATCGAATCCTTCCGCATCCTTTGCGAGGAGCGCAGCTTTACGCGGGCGGCGGAGCGGCTTCACATGACCCAGCCGGGCATGTCGCAGCACATAGCGAAGCTGGAAGAAAGGCTTGGCACGAAGCTGGTCGAACGCGAGGCGCCCGGCTTTCTCCTTACCGAGGCAGGTGAAAAGACGCTGGCCCTGGCCCAATCCCGCTGGCGCGAAGAGCGCGCTTTCCTTGCGAGCCTCGACGATGAGGATGCGGACAAGGGGAAGCTTTCGCTGACCTGTTCAGGCAGCTTCGCCACATTTCTCTATCCCCGCCTGATCGAATGGATGGCTGAGGCGCCCGGCCTCTCGATCACACTCGATGCAGCGCCGGAGGAAAGCATCCTCCAGGGTGTCTTGGCGGGCGCTTTCGATTTCGGAATTGTGTCGGGCGACCAGCGCCATCCGCGCCTTGAAATGGAAAGGCTTGGCGCGGAACCTCTCGACCTCGTCCTTCCCGGCGCATGGCAGGGCAGGACGCCACGCTTTAGCGACCTCCAGGACCTCGGATACATCCACCACCCCGACGGGCCGCGATATGCCGATCTTGTCCTCGGCGCGAACTTCGCCCCGGATTATCGCGGGTGGGAGACCCTGCGCATCCGCAGCTCGGTGAACCAGATCGGGCAAATACCCGCGCCCGTTGCAGGCGGGCTCGGCTACACGATCCTGCCGCGCAGCGGGATCCTCGGATTTCCGGACCGAGACAAGCTGTCGAAAGCCCCCCTCGGCCAGCCGACACTGCTCGAACTGCGCCTGATCTGGCTCAAGGGCAAGACGCGCTCGAAGCGCGACGAAAAGCTGGCCCGCATCGTGCGGGAAGAAGCTGGCAGGCTCGACTGACGCGCCTGCCAGCGAGGATCAACCGGCCTTGGCCAGAGTTTCCAGCAACTTTTCCGCAGCAGGCTCGCTCGAAGGCGGGTTCTGGCCGGTGATCAGCAGGCCATCCTGCACGACATAGGGTTCGAATACGCCGACCTTGGAATAATTTCCGCCCTGCTGCTTCAGTACGTCTTCGAGCAGGAAGGGCACCACGTCGGTCAGGCCGACCGCTTCTTCTTCCTCGTTGGTGAAGCCGGTGACCTTGCGGCCCTTCACGATCGGTTCGCCATCGGGAGACGTCACGTTCTTGAGGACGGCCGGCGCATGGCAGACGAGCGCAACCGGCTTGCCCGCCGAGAGCGCACCCTCGATGGTCGCCTTGGAATCGGCGCTTTCCGCCAAATCCCACAGCGGCCCGTGCCCCCCGGGATAGAACACCCCGTCGAATTGCGAAACGTCGACATCGGCCAACTTATGGGTCGAAGCGAGATGCGCCTGCGCTTCCTCATCATCCTTGAACCGCTTGGTCGCATCGGTCTGCGCATCGGGTTCGTCGGACTTGGGGTCCAGCGGGGGCTGCCCGCCGGCCGGACTCGCCAGCGTGATGTCGTGGCCCGCATCCTTGAGCACGTAGTAGGGCGCTGCAAATTCCTCGAGCCAGAAGCCGGTTTTCTTGCCGGTATCGCCCAGCTGGTCGTGGCTGGTTAGAACCATGAGGATTTTCATGTGCCTAGTCCTTTATCGAGAGAATAGCGCCCGTCGCAATCCGACCGGGCTTCGTGATGGAAACACGCCAGCATCAGTTCGGTTTCGAAATGCAATTTTTCCTCTCTGACGGAACCGATTGGGGAACAGGGCTTATCCACCGATGACGGGTCGCTCCGCGCGAATGGCAGCGGGCCCAGGTCGATTTATTCAACAATCATTGAATACTCGACCGCCGGGCCTTATGTTGCAGCGCACAAGGAGCGGTGAATGGCCGAGCGACGCGGGCGTGGACGCCCGAAAGATACCGATAGCGACACCAGTGCAGCGATTTCGCGGGCCGCGCTGCAGCGCTTTGCCGCGCAGGGATTCGAGGCGACGTCGCTGCGCGAGATAGCCGGCGATGCCGGGGTCGACGTTGCGCTGATTTCCTATCGCTTTGGCGGCAAGCAGGGCTTGTGGAAGGATATCGTCTCGCAGGCCGGGGCAGATCTGCGCGAGGCGCTCGAGCGGGCCCCTGGCGATAGCGAAGAGGCAAGCGCCCAGCATCGGCTCGACCATTCGGCCCGCGCGTTCCTCGCCTATCTCCTCGATCGGCCAGAGGTCCCACGCCTGCTGCTGCGCGACATAACGATCGATAGCGACCGCTCGCAATGGCTGCTCGAAACGCTTTCGCAGCCGCTTCACCGGCATTTCATCGATCTGGCGCAAGCTGCAGCGGACGAGCGTGGCAAGGCCCCGACGCACCTCCAGTTTCGGGTGGCGAATTTCATCTATTCCGCTGCCAGCACCGTCGCCCGGCGCGACCGCCTCGGCAAGCTTGTTGGCGGGATGGAAGACGATGCTGAATTTGCAGCTGCGCTTGAAGAAGTTCTCGTCAACGGAGCGCTGATGCCGTGACCGAACGCGACACCCTCATCGACACTGTGGATGGCTACCGCTTCAAGCCGCACGAGATGCCGATCCTCCCCGGCTCTCCGGCCAACCCCGACCACCCCCCAGGGCGCCGCGCGGCCTATCTCGCCATCGGTATCTTCATGGCTCTGGTAGGCGGCGCGCAAAACGGATTCCTGCTTGCCAACGCACCCGCGCTGCAGGCCGAATTCGTGCTGACACCGGTCGAGACAGGCTGGCTGACGGTGGCCTTCTATTCGACCTACGCCACCATGAGCATGCTCTTGTTCCGAGTGCGGCAGGAATTCGGCATCCAGCCCTTCGTGCGCTGGGCCATGGCGGGACTGGTCGCGGCTAATTTCGTGCAGATGATCGGTCCCGGCTACTATCCCGAACTCGCGGCGCGCGCAGTTGCGGGCATTACCGCCAGCGGCCTCTCCGCGCTCGCGATCTATTACCTCATGCAGGGGCTGCCCGCGGCCATGCGTGTTGGCGGACTGGTAATCTCGCTCGGCCTCACGCAGGTCGCCTTCCCGCTCACTCGCGCACTCTCGCCGGCCCTGCTGGTCGACGGCGACATCAGCCATATCTTCCAGTTTCAGTTCGCGCTTTCGCTGCTGGGCCTGGGGATGGTCTACTGGCTGCGCCTGCCGCCGGGTATCCGCAAGCAGACCTTCGAGAAGCTCGATATCCCGAGCATCGCCTTGTTCATTATCGGGGTCGCCGCATTGTGCGCCTTCCTGATCCAGGGCCGCATCCAGTGGTGGGACACGCCATGGCTCGGTTATGCGCTGGCCACCAGCATCCTAGCGCTGGGCGGGTGCTTCCTGATCGAAGCAAACCGCAAGAGCCCCATGCTCGACCTAAGCTGGCTGTCGAGCCGCTCCATCCTCGCGCTTGCGCTGATCGGGGCAACGGTGCGCATCCTCGTTGCCGAGCAAGGCTTCGGGGCGAGCGGGATGTTCGCCGCGCTGGGCTACGGCAACGAGCAGCTGACCGGCTATTTCTGGGTCCTCGCCGGGGCCACCTTCGGCGGCATGGCGCTGTCAGTGGTGCGGCTCGACCCCAAGGACCTGACCCGGCCCGTGCTCTTCGCCATCCTCGTCATCTGCATCGCCGCCTTTGCCGATACGCGCACCGGGGTGATGACAAGGCCGCAGGATCTCTACCTCACGCAGGCCGCCATCGCCTTCGGTGCGGTCTTCGCCATGGGACCGATCATGATGGAGGGGATGCTGCGCGCGCTTGCGGCGGGCCAGAGCTATGTCATCAGCTTCATCGCGATATTCTCGCTCTCGCAATCGATCGGCGGCCTTGCGGGTATTTCGCTGCTGTCCGCCTTCCACACCGTGCGCCTGAAAACGCATCTCATCGACGCCGGAAGCACGCTCACCCTCGCGAACCAGCAACTGGGTCAGGCTCTTGGCAATGCCGCACAGCGTGCCGCTCCGCTTCAGGGCGACCCCGCTCTCCAGCAGCAGTCCGCCGCCGCGAGCATCTCGCAGGAAGTCGGCCGCGAGGCTGCGGTGCTCGCCTTCAACGATGTTTTCTTCCTCATCGGCACGCTCTCGGCGGTGACTTTCGCCGTCGTCTTCGTGCCGTGGCTCATCGACAAGATCCGCGGGCGTAACCCGCTCGCCAAGGAACTGGCCTTCATGGAGGCCATGCTCGCAAGGACCAGACAATGACCGATCCGAACCCTTCCGAAACCGAAACCATGACCGAAGACGCGCCCGCGCCCGAGCAGGAGACAGGCTGGTCGCCCAACCCCTCGCGCCGCCGGATCGTGGTAGCGGTCGGGGCGATCCTCCTCGGCGTCCTCGTGGCCCTGTTCGCCTGGGACCTCCCGCCCTTCGGCGGTGGCGATGAGACGACCAACAACGCCTATGTCCGCGGGCGCACCACGGTCGTCAGCCCGCAGGTGGCAGGCTACCTCGTCGAGGTGCCGGTGGCGGACTTCCAGCGCGTGGAGAAGGGCGAGCTGCTCGCCCGGATCGACGATGCGCCCTACCAGCAGAAGCTCCAGCAGGGCGCGGCCAACACCGCAGCGCAGCGAGCGACGCTGGCCAACAGCGCGCAAAGCCTGCGCTCGGCACAGGCGCAGCTTGAAGCGCAGGATGCCGCCGTCGCTGCGGCCCGCGCCGGACTGCAGAAGGCGCAGGCCGACATGAACCGCATCGCAGAGCTGGTTGGCGAAGGCTCCGTGTCGCTGCGTGAGCGCGACCAGGCCCGCGCGGCGCTGCAACAGGCGCAGGCGGGTGTCAGCCAGGCGCAGGCGCAGCGCGCCATTGCGGCCGAGAACGTGCGCTCGGTCACCGTCGGGCGCGGCGCACTCGAGGCGCAGGTGGCGGGCGCGGAGGCAACCAAGGGCCTCGCCGAATTCGAGCTCTCGCGCACCGAGATCCGCGCGCCGCGTGCAGGACGGCTGAGCGAGGTCAGCGCGCGCGTCGGCCAGCTGGTCACTGCCGGGACCCAGCTCATGTACATCGTCCCCGACGACCTATGGGTCGTGGCGAATTTCAAGGAAACGCAGACCGCGAACATGGCGGTCGGCCAGCGCGCCACCCTCGAAATCGACGCGCTGGGTGGCTTGGAACTCACTGGCCGGGTGCAAAGCATTGCGCCGGCTGCCAGCAGCGAATTCAGCCTGGTGAAACCCGACACCGGCGCAGGCAATTTCGTCAAGGTGCCGCAGCGCATCGCCGTGCGCATCGTGCTCGACAAGGGGCAGGAAGCCGCCCAGCGGCTCGGCCCGGGCATGTCGGTCGTCGCCACTGTCCATACGGAGGACTGATCGTGAAGAGCAGAACCCTTGCCGTCCTGGTCAGTAGCGCCCTCGCCCTTTCCGCCTGCGCGCCCACACTGCAGGAGGCCCCGCTTGGCGCCGCCGTTGCTCCGCCGGCTGAGTGGCGAACCAGCCTCGAGGGGACTGTTCCAGCAGAAGCGGACTGGTGGGACGCCTTCGGTGACAGGCAGCTTTCGCGGCTTGTCGAACAGGCACGGCTCAACAATTCCGACGTCCAAATAGCCGCCGCTCGTGTGGAGGAAGCGCGCGCAACAGAGCGAGCCTCGCGCGGCTTCCTCCTCCCCTCGCTTGGCGCCGGAGTCGAGGGCGGTGTCCGGCGCGAAGTGTCCCCGTTCGGTCAGGCGCAAACCACACTGGCTGCACAGCCTGCATTCCGTGCTTCCTACGAACTCGACCTGTTCGGCAAGAACTCTGCCCGCGTCGATGCGGCAGAGGCGGGTGTCGCTGTGAGTGCTGCCACCGCGGAGGCAGCACGTCTCTCGGTGAGCGCTGCGACGGCCAGCGGCTACATTACCCTGCTCGCACTCGACGCGCGTCTCACCATCCTAGAAGAAACGCTGGCTGCACGGCAGGAGGCGGTGAAGTTCGCCCGCGACCGGGCCGAGGTCGGCTACACTTCCCAGCTACCTCTAAGGCAGGCCGAGGCCGAGTTTCAGGCCACCGCCCAGCTCGTCCCGCAGCTGAAAGCGCAGATCGCGCGGCAGGAAAACGCGCTCTCCGTACTCACCGGCGAACTGCCGGGCGCGATCGAGCGCGGCGGAACGCTGGCAGGCCTGCGCCAGCCACCGGCACCAGCGGCGCTTCCCTCCGAACTGCTGCGCCGCCGCCCCGATGTCGCAGCTGCCGAATACCGTATCGTAGCGGCCGATGCGAAAATGCGCATGGCCCGCGCCGAATTCATGCCCTCGATCGATCTCGGGGCGGCAACAGGTGTGGTGTTGTCCGATCTGCTCGCCGATCCGGTTAGCGTGTGGTCGCTGGGCGGCAGCATCCTCGCCCCCATTTTCCAAGGCGGCAAGGTGCAGGCGCAGCTCGACGGAGCGACAGCGCAGCGCGACCAGGCCGCCTGGGCTTACCGTTCAGCCGTCCTCAACGCCTTTCGCGAAGTAGAAGATCGCATGGCGGTGCTGGCCAATCTGAATCAGCAGGAAGCCGCACTCGAATCCCAGCGGGCGGCCGTGACCGACGCCCTGCGTCATGCACGAAATCGCTATCGCGCCGGCTACACGCCCTATATCGAGCAGCTCGATGCACAGCGTGCCTTGCTGGGCGTCGAGCTGTCGCTGGTACAGGTAAGAGCGGAGGAACTGACCGCGCTGGTCGGGCTCTACCAGGCTATGGGCGGGACACCGGAATGAGTTCACGCAAGCAAGGCCGGGTGCACGAGCTGGGATGAAAGGCAAACACGAGAGAGGAATGCTCGTCTCGGCGAAAGCGCGAGGATAGCCCCTCAATGGGGGTGTAGCGCCATATCTGAATGTGGTGCCCCATAGACGACAAAAATGGGCACTCAAATCATTGGGAAATTTCTTCGCGAAGACCCTAATTCCAGCCCGGCGGCGCAATTCAAGGGAAGCTTTGGGCTCGCGAATGGCCTGTTTGCTATCGGCCTGATGTGGTCGAAGGTGGCGCATCCGCCAACGCACCGTGTGTTGGCATGAGGAAAATTCCGACGAAGGGCGTCACGTCCAAATGGCGTCTTCATGTGCTCCCAAAATTTTATTACCACCGCTCCAGCTCAATGGAAGGAGAACAGAATGCGGCGGGTTACGTTCGCTATCTGCGATCGGCACGCCCTCTTCTCAGCCCGCGGCAGGTTTGCATTGCCGCTCAGCTTACCTATGCTTACCCACTCTCAGCGCGCTCGCCCATGGTAGCTAGCCAATCGGCGATTCATACCAGCGAGCCTGCACCTGCCGACAGGATGGAAAACCAATGAGTTCCCATGATGACGCAAGTGTGTCTCCGCCATTGGTGGAATTGCCGATCAATACACACGATAGGGGGTTCTACGATGGGTTTAGCCGGGCGGTCACAATCCCTTCGAAAGTGATTGTCTCGCTCATCATCATGTGGGCGATATTTTTCCCAGTGAGCGCGAGCGAGACACTTTCTGCGGCGAATTCCACCATCATTTCGAGCTTTGCGGGCTGGTACGTCTACCTGGTCGCTGCGCTGATGGCGGTTTGCTTCCTTCTTGCCTTGTGGCCGATCGCCGGGAGCCTGCGCATAGGGCAGCAGGATGAAAAGCCCGAATTTGGTCGATTTTCGTGGTTCGCGATGCTGTTCGGGGCGGGCATCGGTATCGGTATGCTGACCTATTCGGTTGGCGAGCCGATGGCCCATTTTGGTAATAATCCGGACATCATTCGAGGCACCGTCGAACCTTTGTCCGCGCAAGCTGTGCGACCGGCCTATATCTACACCTTCCTCCATTGGGGATTTGCTGCGTGGGCCAGTTACGCGTTGGTGGGCCTGGCCATCGGCTACGTCGCATATCGTCGGAATCTTCCACTCACCATCCGGTCTGCGCTTGCGCCGCTCTTCGGCCTCCGCATGTCCGGCATCTGGGGGCATCTCATCGATGTCGTCGCGGTCGTCGCAACTATCCTCGGGGTTGCCGTGACAATGGGTCTGGGGGTCGAGCAATTCGTGGCCGGGCTTGCAAGGCTGGGCCTGGGTAACTGGCTCTTGGATGCCGATGGCTCTTCCTCGGCCGCTGCCGTCATCGTGGCGCTGCTGGTGCTGGTCGGAGCATCGACCATCAGCGCGCTGTCCGGCGTGGGGCGCGGTATCAAGTGGCTGTCGAACCTCAACATGGGCCTCTCGTTCGCCCTGCTGGCGCTGTTTGCGATTGCCGGTTCGGGACTGCTGGGCCTCGAACTTCTCGCGACAGGCCTGTGGGACTACCTGCGCACCATCGTGCCGAATTCGCTTACGATGTTCTCCGGTGGCAGCGAAACGGGGGACGCGCTTGTCCAGTGGCAGCTCGACTGGTCGGTCTTCTACTGGGCCTGGTGGATAGCCTTTGCACCCTTCGTCGGCATGTTCATCGCCCGCATAAGCCGCGGGCGGACCGTTCGCGAATATGTGCTTGGGGTCATCCTCGTGCCATCGCTGATGTGTTTCGTGTGGATGGCGCTGGTTGGCGGGACCGCCATCGACCTCGAACTCAGCGGCGCTGCGGGCGGCTCTATTGTTGAAGCCGGGATTTCAGACCAGCTGTTCGCCACCCTGTCGGTCCTCCTGTCCGAAGGGGTTGCGAATGTCGTTTTCGGCCTCGTGGTCATCTTGCTGATGACCTACCTCGTGACTTCGGCTGACAGCGCCATCCTCATCGTCAACACCATCAACGGCGCGGGCGAGACCGAGGGGCAGCGGCGTAATCATATCCTGTTCTGGGGCGCTGCGCTGGCCTTCGTGGTGGGCTCGATGCTCATCCTCGGCGGCATCGACGCCATCCGCATCACGATGATAATCGGCGCGCTGCCCTTCTCCTTCGTGGTGGCGTTGATGGCCATCGCAATCGTGAAAGCAGTTGTCTTCGACCTCAGGCGCAAGCGTCACGGCGTGCCGACTACTGCCGAGGGGTGCGCAGATTGGGCGGGAGCGAAATAAAGGCCGCCCAATAGGTTGCAGCAAAAATCCACGTTTTGGACGAATAGAACGATTTCTATTTGCAATTACTATGAGTTGTTCTACTCTCTTAAGGAGTCAAAAATTGCCTCGATGAGAGAAAATTTCTGAATAAATGAACTATCTTTGGAGCAATTTTAAATATACTTTGCTCTCGTGCATTCTGTTGTCGCTTCGCAACAGACTCCAATTCATTATGAAAATTATCGCCCGGGCTGTGGCCGACACGGCATGCTCCCCTTATTGATTTCGTCGAGCGGGATTGTGAGACCAATCTCCTCGCGAATACTGGCCTTGCCGTCCGGCAGGTCTGCCAATTTTCGATTCCTCAGGGGGAAATTCCAGTCATGAAGACTTTCGTCAGCGGCGCGTCCGTCAGCGCGCTCGCCATTGCCATCGCATCGCCGACCGTCGCGCAGGAAGCCGAGCAGCAGCCCGAAGCGCAGGAGCGCAAGGGCGGGGTGCAGACCATCGTCGTCACCGCGCAGAAGCGCAGCGAAGATTTGCAGGATGTTCCTGTCTCGGTTGCAGCAATCGGCGCCGAACAGCTCGACGAACTCGCGATCGACACTTTCGAGGATTACCTCGAGCAGCTTCCCACCGTCACTGCAGGCGGCAGCGGTCCGGGTCAGAGCACCATCTACATCCGCGGCCTCGCCTCGACGACGCCGAACCTGACGACCGCCGGTGTCGCCGGCCTTGCGCCCAACGTCGCGCTTTACCTCGACGAACAGCCGCTTGCGCAGCCGGGCCGCAACCTCGACGTCTATGCCGCCGACATGGAGCGTATCGAGGTCCTCTCGGGTCCGCAGGGAACGCTGTTTGGCGCCAGTTCGCAGGCAGGCGTCGTCCGCCTCATCACGGCCAAGCCCTCGCTCTCGGGCTTCGACATGAGCGCCGATGCCGGCCTCTCCTTCACCAAGGGCGGCGAAGCCAGCTACAAGGGCGAGGTCATGGTCAACCTGCCCGTGGCCGAGACCATCGCGCTTCGCGCGGTCGCTTATTACGACCATCAGGGCGGCTATATCGACAATGTCCTCGGCACGCGTGACCTCAGCGAAAGCGCACGCTTCCGCCCCGAAGGCACGGTGCGCGAAAACGGCGTGCCCGTGAATGCCCTTCGCGCAGGGTTCCAGGCCGGTGCCGACCTGTCGGATGTCACTTTCATCGAGGCGGACAACGCCGACATCGTCGAAGACGACTTCAACGACACGCAGTACATCGGGGGCCGCGCCACCGCGCTGTGGGAAATCACGCCCGACTGGACCGTGACCGCCGCGCACACGCGCCAACAGGTCGACAGCGACGGCGTGTTTTTCGCCGACCCGGCCCTCGACGGGCTCGACGACCTCGAAATCGAACGCTTCGTGGACGACACTCTCGAGGATGAATTCTCCAACACCAGCTGGACCATCGAGGGCCGCCTTGCCGCGCTCGATATCGTCTACACCGGTGCCTATACCGACCGTACGACCGAGCAGGTCGTCGATTACACCGACTACCTCTTCGTCGGCCAGTACCTGCCCTATTACATCTGTGACGGCAGCGCGACCTATCCGGGCAGCGCCGACCCGAGCGGCACCTGCTACTCGCCCATCCTCAATGTGGATTCGCTCAGCAACACCAAGGTGTTCACCAACGAATTCCGCTTCAGCACCGATGCGGACCACTGGATCCGCACGACGGGCGGCGTGTTCTTCTCCGACCTCGAACTGGAAGAACGCAACAACTTCAATTACCCGTCGAACACGCTCGCGGACCCCTTCGGCGAGTTCAAGCCGAACTTCCCCTTCCCCGGCTTCAACACCGACCCGGGTCCGTTCGCGCCTGAAACCATCTTCCGCAACGACATCCGCCGCACCGACAAGCAGTTCGGCATCTTCGGCGAAACCAGCGTCGACATCGTGCCGGACCTGCTGACCTTCACCGGCGGCATCCGCTATTACAATGTGCGGGTCGATTTCGAGGGCAGCGCGAACTCCAGCTTCTGCAACAGCTTCAGCGCAGAGGACCAGAACGCCTTCGGGACCAATATCTCCGACCTCTACGATGGTGACGGGCGCTACACCTTCATCGGTAGCTGCGACCCGGCGCTGCGCCAGACGTTCACGCGCGAAGACACCTTCCGCGACATCCGCGATGCAGGCCTCAGCCAGTCGCAGGCACGCCTCGTCTACAACGCTGTTCGCGCTCCGGATGAAGCCAAGGCCAAGGGTGTCATCTACAAGGGCACGCTGACCGTGACCCCGACGCCCGACCTGATGTTCTACGGCACCTACTCGGAAGGCTTCCGTCCGGGCCTGCTCAACCGTCCGGGCGGCGCCACCAATGGCGAAGGCTTCGTGGTTCCCTTCGAGCTCGAAACCGACGAAGTGAAGAACTACGAGCTTGGCTGGAAAACCGAGCTTGCCGACGGCCAGGTCCGCTTCAACGGCAGCGCCTTCTACGTCGATATCTCGCGTCTGCAGACTACGATTTTCGACCCCTCGATTACCAACCTTTTCTTCTCTGCCAACGCGGCCGATGCAGAAATCATGGGGCTTGAAGCAGACTTCACTGTCGCACCCTACGCGGTGCCGGGCCTGACGGTTTCGGGGGCATTCTCCATCCTCGACACGGAAATCACCGAAGTCCTCATTCCGACGGACGACGTGGTTGAGGGCGGCGAACTCGCCTTTGCACCCTCGTTCCAGGGCAACCTTCGTGCACGCTACGAATGGGCGCTCTCGGGTGACTGGGATGCTTTCATCCAGCCGCAGATGAACCATTCGGCATCGAAGTTCACCGACGTGATCGAAATCAACAAGCTCGAACTCGACAGCTACACCATCTTCGACCTGTCGGCAGGTGTCACGTCGAACCAATGGAGCTTCGAATTGTTCGGCGACAACATCTTCGACGAACGTGCGCAGATTTCGGGTAACTTCGTCAACGACCGCAAGCGCATCGCAACCAACCGTCCGCTGACGGTCGGCCTGCGCGTCGGTTTCGACTACTGATAGCGCGTTTCGCGTGAACGAAAGGCGGCGGGAGCGGTTCGATATCGCTTCCGCCGCTTTTGCTTGTTAGGGCGCGGGTCATGGCAGTGCGTGAAGACACATTGAAAGCAGCGCAGACAGCGCTCCAGGCGGGCGATTTCGCGCGCGGCCGGGCCCTTGCAGAGGAACTGCTGGCGCTCGATGGCGAGGATGCCGAGGCATTGTACATGCTCGCTGTAGCCGCCCGCTTCTCCAAGGATTTCACCGACGCCGAGAATGCACTGGCCAAGCTGCATGCCGCCATGCCCGAATATGGCCGCGCGTGGCAGGAGGCGGGGCACCTTGCACGCGACCGGGGCGAGGCGAACGAGGCCATTGCAGCCTACACCCGCGCCACCCGCTTCAATCCCGCTCTCGACGCAAGCTGGCGGGCGCTTGCCGAATTGCTCTCGCAGGCGGACCGCATGGCGGAAGCCCGCTCGGCACAGGCGCAGGCAGAGCGCATCGCAGCCCTCCCGCGCGAACTGGTCGCGGTCACCCACCACCTGCACGAAGGCAGGTTGCTCCGCGCAGAGGAGATTTGCCGCCACTACTTGCGCAGCCATCCCAAGAGCGTCGAAGGCATGCGGCTGCTCGCCCAAATCGGCATCAAGCTGGGTATTCTCGACGATGCCGAGTTCCTCCTCGACAGCGCCAAGGCCTTCGAACCCGACAATGTGCAGGTTCGCCTCGACTACATCGATGCGCTGCGCCGGAGGCAGAAGTTCGAACGCTCGCGCGAGGAGGCAGAGGAACTGCTCGAGCGCGACCCGCAGAACCCGCTGTTCCAGTCGCATCTCGCCATCGAGAGCATGCAGACGGGCGACTATGACCGGGCCTTCGAACTCTTCGATGCAGTGCTTGAAAAACTGCCGCAGGACCCTGCCACGCTGACCAGTCGGGGCCACGCGCTCAAGACCACGGGCAGGCAACAGGACGCCGTCGCCAGCTACCGCGCAGCCTTTGCCGCCAGGCCCGACCATGGCGATGCCTATTACGCGCTCGCCAACCTCAAGACCTATGAATTTCCCGACGAGGAAATTGCCGCCATGCGCGAGCAGGCCGCCCGCGCCGACCTCGCCTTCATGGACCGCGTCCACCTCTCCTTCGCGCTCGGCAAGGCTTACGAGGACCGCGGCGATTACGAGCAATCCTTCCGCTTCTACGAGGAAGGCAACGCGCTGAAGCGCGCGCAGACCCGCTACAGCGCCGATGCCATGAGCGAGGAGCTGGCGAAGCAGGCCGAGGTCTGCACGCCCGCGCTGTTCGATGCGCATGCCGGAGCCGGCCATTCCGCTCCCGACCCGATCTTCATCATCGGCCTGCCACGCGCCGGCTCGACCCTGCTCGAGCAAATTCTTGCCAGCCACAGCCAGGTCGACGGGACGCTCGAGTTGCCCAATATCCTCGCGCTCGCCCACCGGCTGCGGGGCCGCAAGGCGGGCCAGTCGCGCTATCCGCAAGTGCTGCACGACCTCACCCGCGAGCAGCTCGCGGCATTCGGGAAGAAATTCATTGAGGATACGCGCGTCCACCGCCAGGGCGCGCCCTTCTTCATCGACAAGATGCCAAACAATTTCCGGCATATCGGCCTCATCCACCTCATCCTGCCCAACGCGAAGATTATCGATGCACGCCGTGCGCCGATGGATTGCTGCTTTTCCGGCTTCAAACAGCTCTTCGCCGAAGGGCAGGAATTCACCTACGGCCTCACCGAAGTTGGTCGCTATTATTCCGACTACGTGACGCTGATGGATCATTGGGACCGCGTATTGCCCGGCAGGGTGCTGCGCGTGAACCACGAGTATGTGCTCGACGACCTGGAGGGCCAGACGCGCCGGATGCTCGATTATTGCGGGCTGCCTTTCGAGGAAGCATGCCTCGACTTCCATAAGACGACACGCGCGGTCCGCACGGCCAGCAGCGAACAAGTCCGTCGCCCAATCAACCGCAAGGGCCAGAATGCGTGGAAGCCTTTCGAGCCATGGCTCGATCCGTTGAAACAGGCGCTTAATCCGAAACTGCTTTGACAAAGCGGCAGTCTGACGAGGATTGAAGCAGCCTTTCCCCGCGGAGTGTCGTTGATCGTCGAGTAGCGAGGCAGGAATTGCCGCCGGTTCGCTTTCAGCCACGTGGGCGACAGCCCGAACGACCAGAATGAGGATGCGAGGCGGACCGAGCTATGCGAGCCCCTTTCGCAAGTTCTCAGCAGTCAGGAGTGGGGTGGCCACAAAATGGCGGTTTTCCGCGCTTCACGAAAAGTGGTGCCCAGAAGAGGCATCACATCGGAGCCATTTTCCAATTGGTTGTCAGACACTTAGAAAATTCGGTTGTTCAAGAAGCCCTCAAAAGGCCCGCAAATCCCGACTAATGTACTGGTTTGATGCCTTTTTCAGGACTCAAAACTGATTCTCCGGCTTCGAGAATCAAGCCTAAGCAATGTCCGCTTCGCTACCCAATTTCGGACAAAGCGAGTATTCTCCACCCTGCCTGAAAAGCTGATATAGAGTTGGCTCGGGATCGTCGATCTCTAGAAACGAAGCGGGCGGGAACTCGGCGTTTTTCAGGATGGTGGTCGGATATAATCTTTCGATTGCAGGGTCATGATATGATCGGCGATGACCTTTATGTCCCCTTCATCGAGATCAACATCCATCTGCATCGGGTAATTGTGCGCATCTGACAAGAAGGTCTCGAGGGATTCGCGCGTAAGGCCGGGGCTGTTCGCGATGTCGGCAAATCCGGGTGCGTCGGATCGTAGCGAAACGGCGTTCGCGGTTACAGCGTGGCATTCTCCGCAGACCGCCACGACAAAGTCAGGTGCCTTGTTTTGGTCGTTCGCAAGCCTCACGCTCTCGCTCGATTGGCAGCCTGCCAACATCAGCGAAACCAGAATAACACATACTGCGTATCTCATGCGTCGTCTCTTTCTCTAAACGCGAGCCTAGCCAGCGTTCCTATAGAACAATCGATGGCGTCACCGCCATGTCGCCCGCCGATCATCAAGATAGTCGAAGATACTCCTTGGTTTATTGGCTATCAGTCGAGCAAGATCGGACGCAATATCTGCAGCCTTATCAAAACGAAGGCCTACATGAAGCGCAGTCTGGACTACCGCCTTGCTCCAGGGCTCACCTTGCGAGCGAAGGTGCGCCAAGTAACCGATAATCGAGGCTGGCTCGTAAGAATTCTCACGGTCAAGCAGAAAGGAAAGGTAGTCAGCCACTTCCGTAAACGTCACTGCTACGGGACCTGTCAACTCATACGCAGTACCGTAATGCAGATCGGGTCGTAACAGACAACCGGCTGCTGCTTGTCCGATATCGCGGGCGTCGACAAAAGCCAGCCTGCCCTTGCCCGCTGGCACATAAATTCAGTTGTCGAACCGAATATCCTCGGTGTAAGCGGTCTCCATGTTCTGAGCGAAGAATCCGGGGCGCAAAATTGTCCAGCCCGATGTTTCGGCGAGATAGCGTTCGACCTTCGCATGCGGCAGAAGCGGAAAATCTTCCGCACCAGCGACAGACAAGAAGACAATGTGTTCGACGCCCATGGACCTTGCAATACGGACGAACGGCCCCAGCGTGTTATCAATGTCAGTGATCTGCGGAGGGCGCAGGAGGAATAGCCGCGTCACTCCGGACAAGGCCAAATCCCAACTTGCTCTGTCGAGAAAATTGAATTGAACTTCATCAACACGACTGCCGTCGCGGCTAGCGATAATTGGTGCCCTGCCGGTATCCCGCAAGGCTTGCACCACTGCCCTGCCGACAGTTCCGCTACCCCCAGTCACGAGAATATTTTCTGTTATGGCCATGCTGGCAGCATCGCGATTCGACAAAGGCAAGTCCAGCAATGTCCAATATTCGCCAAACGGTATGACCCGCCCAAAGACGTTGATAAGACTTGCTGAGCGTATTGGCGCGCAAGTTGCTCGTGCTGAGACGCAAGTAAGATTGAGGAGCGTGGAATCTTGCGGACCGGTTCGGCCGGTCGATGGATGAAATTTCAAGCTCGCCAGTCGATAGATACCGACCAGCCAGCTTTCTGACGGCGAGCGTTGGCCCTTTAGGTCTCCTGCAAGTTCGCGATGAACTACAAAACGGACTTCCTCACGGTTCCGTAAGATGTCTTGGCGGAATCACCTTGTCACAAGCAAAGCCGAGCCCCACTTTGCTGAAGGGGGAACTGATGCGGTATCTTGCAGAGTTACCCTGGGCGCCTGACGCTTTGTTATCAAATGACCGAGTAAGTTGGGCCGAGGAAGCGGACAATACACTCCGGGCATCTGTGCATGCTTTTGGTGTCCGCGCCTCCGTATTATTCAAGCTTAAAGCGGATGAAACGATTGCATCCGTCAGTGCAGAGGACAGGCCGCGGCAGGAAGGTCGCGGCTTCCGAGAACGACCCTGGTACGGCACCTTTGAGGACTATTGGAGAGTGAGCGGGCGTTCTCTTCCCCACAAAGCCGACGTGAGCTGGGACATTGATGGGACGCGAATGCCAGTCTGGCGCGGAGCTTTGGAGGAATGGGCGGTACGAGGAGCGGCTTCCTGACCTCGGTGATGCGACTTCCATCTCCAAAAGCGACAAAGAGCTACCCCTTCGCGTTGACCGCCATGTTGGCTTCACCGCTTAAGACAAAGACCCAGATAATGATGCAGGCGATCCAGCCTGCGTTAAATATGAGCAGCGCTGTCCAAACCGCTGCGGGTGTCGCCCTCCTTCGCCCCGGCCCACGCACCATTTCCCCAGGCCTGTCGCCCCGGAATACACGAGCGACATCGCGCAAGTGCAGCAACAGCCATATCCCAGCGACCAGACTGACGACGGCGAAAAGCGCGATGAGAGCAGGAAGGAACCACAGTGGCATCGAGAAAACTCCTTTGGGACCGCGTCACACGGCCGAACTGAAACGACGGACAGACTGCGGGCAATATGTATCGAACAAGGCAGCGATCACGCGTGCATAGGGTAGTCCGGAGGGCGTTATAGCAAGAAGGCCATCTTCGATGCTCGCAAGATCGAGATCGAGAAATGGTTGCAGGGCATCCAAAGGTTCCTGAGTCGTGACTCGCCGGACTTCAGCACTGCCGCGGCACAAGAGTGACTCGATCATCTCCCCGCGATGGCGGTCGTCTTCGGTCCGAGTGATGCCAACCGCACTCGTCAGTCGGCTCTGCCCTGCGAGCATTCTGTAACGGCCACTGTTCTTTTCGTTCTGCGCCAAGAGCTGCGGGAAGCTGCTTACTGCCGAACTGCCAAGCCCGATCAAGACGGGCGACTGATCATCGGTGAAGCCCTGAAAATTTCGTCGCAACGTTCCTGCAGCAGATGCCAGAGCGAGTGGGTCATCGGGTTTGGCAAAGTGATCAAATCCGATTGATCGATATCCCTGCTCTGTAAGCAGAGCATGACCGAGTTCGGCCATCGCGAAGCGCTGCTCCGAACCTGGTAGTGCATTCCCATCGATGACACGCTGTCGCGCAATCAGATGCGGAACATGAGCATAGCCAAAGAGCGCGATGCGGTCCGGACCCATGGCGAGTGTGCGCTGCAGACTATCGCTGAGATCTTCCTGCGACTGGTGCGGAAGGCCATACATCAAATCGAAATTGAGCGAAGAAACTCCGTATTTTCGGAGAAGATCGGTGCTGTGCTCGATAAGGCTCTCGGGTTGCACGCGTCCAATGGCTTCTTGGCAGTGGGTAGCGAAAGTCTGCACGCCGAGGCTTGCGCGTTGGATGCCGACACTCCCGATCGCCTTTGCCCATTCTTGCGAGAACGTTCGAGGATCAAGCTCGATCGAGAAGGTCGGATCATCGATGCTGAAGCGTGCGATCAAGCGGTCGACTAGGGTAAGGAATTCGGTCGGGCTAATCGCATTTGGACTACCACCCCCGAATGCAATCCGACGCACCGAAACATCACGTGGCAAAATGCTCGATACGAGATCGATTTCGCAAGACAGGGCGTCGAGATAGGATTCGAGACGCTGTCGTTTGCCTGATTTGCCGGTGTTGCACCCGCAGTAGAAACATATCTTCTCGCAGAACGGGATATGGACGTAGAGCGAGATGGCGCCGTGCGCGCCGCCAAGCGCCTCGGCATATTGGGTGGGCGACAGGGGTGCGAACTCGGCCGCTGTCGGATAGCTCGTGTAGCGGGGAACCGGAGTTCCCAGCAGGTCAGGATGATAAGGCCACATGGCGGGCTCTTTACTCGTATCGGAAATCACGTTCATTGCGCTGGATCAATTCGTTTGCGAGAGTAGAGTGCATGACAACCCTTGCTATGACAGGGAGCGACAGGTGGAGTCTCGCGCATCGGGATCGGAATACTGATGACGCCGCCACCGCAAACAAGCGCTTCGACGGTCTTGGCAGATATGGGAACAGGCCCGAACGATGCCGGAAGTAGCGCTAGAAGTGCAAACGTACCGGTCCTCATCGGGGAGGATCCTCTCCCTCGCCTATCGCAGTCCGATCGTCTTCCTCGTCATCGATAAGAATGCGGTTTGCCGCACCGTCGAGATCCTCGAACTGGCCGTCGCGCATGGCCCAGAAAAACAGGACAAGCCCGGCGCCACCCAGAAACAGCGCGACCGGAATAAGGAAGACCAAGACGTTCACGGAGCGTGCCTGACGCGGGCAAGTCTTAGGGAATTACCAACGACTACCAGCGAGCTGAGAGACATGGCGACCGCGGCGACGAGCGGGGTCACGAAACCCGCAAGTGCAAGCGGCACAGCAAGCACGTTATAGCCGATGGCAAATCCGAAATTTTCGCGGACGATGCGCATGGTTCGACGGGCGACAACGATGGCTAGGGCAACTGGCATGAGTCTCTTGCCGAGGAAGACCGCGTCTGCTGCCTGTTGGCTCACGTCGCTGGCAGTGCCGGGCGCAATGGAAGCATGGGCCGCAGCCAGGGCAGGACCATCGTTGATGCCGTCGCCAACCATCAGCGGGCGGCGTCCAGCGCTCTTCAACTCATCAAGCAGTGCTAGCTTGGTGTTGGGACGCATTTCACTCTTGCCCTCAATGCCGAGATCGCCTGCAAGGGCAAGAACCGGCAACTGGCGATCACCTGACACGATTTTGCTTTCGACACCGAGTGCCCGAAGATCCCCGAGGGTTTTAGTCACATCGGTTCGCGCCGGGTCAGTGAACGCGATTGCGATTGTTTGCTCTGCGATATGCAGCGAGGATGCGAGACCGGCTTGATCAAAATCACCTCGCGCCAACGAAACCGGAGTTTCGCCATGCATCCCGCTGACGCCTCGTCCTCCTGTTTCCGTGATTGCGGTAAGCGATGCAGCGGGAACGCCTGCCTCTTCCAGGGCGGATGCGATGCCTCTGCTCAAGGGATGCCGACTAGCTTGCGCTAATCCTAGCGCGATGGCTTTCTGTTCATCCGTCAAATGATCGAGGCTGGGGACCGGCTCACCAAGCGTCAACGTGCCGGTCTTGTCGAACAATGCCAAGTCGACTTCTGCAAGCCGTTCGAGCGCACTCCCATCCTTGACCAGCACCCCCCTTTTCGCGAGCGCTCCCGACGCCACGACCTGAGCAGCGGGGACCGCCAGTCCCATCGCACAAGGACAGGTGATGATGAGCACCGCGATAGCAATTACGAGCGACTGGTGCCAACCCGCACCCGCGATCATCCATCCGACAAACGCCAGCATCGCAAGCGTATGGACGGCAGGCGCATACAGACGCGACGCGCGATCGGCGATGCGGACATAATGGCTACGCGACTGACCCGCCTCATCCATCAGGCGCGCGATCTCGGCTATCGCGGTATCCGAAGAGGCGGCGGTTACTCTGACGCGGATCGGGTCACCGAGATTGATCGCCCCGGCGTAGACTGTGTTCCCCTCTGCAGCAGCCTCTGGCGTGCTTTCACCAGTAAGCATTGCATTGTCTATCGAAGTTTTTCCCTCTTCGATTACGCCATCGGCAGCCAGCGCTTCACCTGCAGCAACGAGCATGAGCATTCCAGGCTCGAGATCTTGCGCGGCAATCGTCTGGCTTGATCCATCAGCCTTCAGAATCCTTGCTGACTTGCCCATCCTCGAAAGGAGCGCGCCTATGCCTGCCCGCGTTTTATTGCGCATGGTTGCGTCGAGCGCGCGACCGCAAAGCAGGAAAAAAAGCAGCATGACCGCGCTGTCGAAATAGGCATGCTCGCCGCCAGTTGTGGTCTCATACACACTTAGCCCGGTCGCCAGCAGGACTCCGATCGAGATTGGCACGTCCATATTGGTCCGGCGATGCCGCAGGGCCATGGCTGCGCTGGAAAAGAAGGGGCGCCCTGCATAGGCGACCACCGGCAACGCGATCAGAGCTGAGAGCCAGTGGAACAGTTCGCGCGTCACTCCGCCCGCGCCCGACCAGACGCTTACAGAAAGCAGCATGATATTCATCATGCCGAACCCCGCCACGGCAAGCGAGCGCAGGAGCATACGCCTTTCAGTATCGTCTTGGCCCAGTGGATTCGCCTCGGCGATTTGAGCCTCGAAACCGATCTTTCGAATGGCATCGACAAGATCGCCCGCATCGAGCGCCCTGTCGTGCCGGACGGCCACCCTCTTGGCGGAGAAATTGACGCGCGCTGCCTCGATACCGTCGAGCTCTTGCAAACCGCGTTCTATCTTGGCGATACAACCTGCACAGCGCATGCCAGGAACGGTGAACCGGCTATCGATCAGGCCTGGACGTTCAGGAAAATCCAGGGTTGCCGGGGCGTTCACGACAGATGCTCTTCAGTCGCCCAGGTATGACCATCCTCGGACGAGATTGTCAGACGGACAATCCAACGTCCTGTATCGAGCGGTTCGAGCGACATGTGATTGCCCGGGGTCGCCTCAATCAAACTCAGGGTCGTGGTTTCCGCCTGCCCAAGGGGCCGGCGAGCCACGGCAGTGACGGTGGCGCCGGCCGGCACCGAAGCAGTCTCGATCAAGAGGTGCCCGTTCTCGCTCCGGGTCATCTCGACCATCCAACCCAGAGCTTCCTGCTTCTCCGCCGCGTCTAGCCAATCGTTGAATTCCTGGCTTGCCACATAGGAGTTCTCGACGATTACGCCGCCGAATCCGCGAACGGCAAGCGTGGCCATGAACAAATTAACCGCGATGATGATGGCAAAGCCAGACACGATGATAGTCGCCGCATGCTTGCCGGTAAATTCGCGCTTCACCGCTCACCTCCGGGCGTATCGAACCGCGTTTCGGTTGTCGCCGACTCTTGCTGCTCGTCGCGCGAGGTCACTCTGAAGTTGAACTCTTGCGTCGAAGTGCCCTCCGGCGCGATGACATAAGCGCGAACCGAGAGGACCTGATCGGCAGGAACCGTCTTGATTTGCGTGCCCGCGGCATCGTCTCTTCCGATCGTATCGGTCCACATGAGTGCGCCAGGCAGCCCCTCGACAGCGATCTCCATCTCGCGCGGGCGACTTTCCATATTACGCAGTTTCAGCGTGTAGGAATTTCGCACCGACCCGTCGCTCATCAGGATGTAGGGCGGATTACGGTCGGGTGAAACCGACAGACCGACATGGCTTCGCACACCTAGGGCAAACAGCATGGCAAGGCCGATGCTGCCCCAGATCAGAAAGTAGGCGATGGTCCTCGGTCGAAAAATCGCCTTCCAGGGCGAGCGCGTGGGTTCGCCGTTCGCCTCTTTTTCGCAATCTTCCAGCGTTGCATAGTCGATGAGGCCGCGTGGTCTGCCGATATCTGCCATAACCTTGTCGCACGCATCGATGCAGAGCGCGCAGGTGATGCAGCCCACCTGTGGACCCTCGCGGATGTCGATACCGGTGGGACAGACAGCGACGCATTGCAAACAGTCGATGCAATCGCCGAACTTGCCGGGGTTCTTCTGCGCCTTCTTCACGCTGCCGCGTGGTTCGCCGCGCCAGTCCTTGTAGGTCACCAGCAGCGACTTCTCATCCATCATCGCGGTCTGGATGCGGGGCCAGGGGCACATGTAAATACAGACCTGCTCGCGCATAAAGCCGCCGAGCGTAAAGGTGGTAAGGGTCAGGATGACGACGGTAATGTATGCGGCCGGTGCCGCCTCGCCCGCCCAGAAGTCTCGCACCAATGTTGGCGCATCGGCGAAATACATGATCCATGCACCGCCAGTCCAGAAGCTGATGACGAGATATATCGTGTATTTGAACGTGCGCTTCGCAAATTTCTTCGGGCCAAGCGGTGCAGCATCGAGCCTCATGCGCGCGTTACGATCGCCGTCGACGAAACGATCGACATGTTGGAACAGGTCTGTCCAGACAGTCTGCGGGCAAGCGTATCCGCACCAGGCGCGTCCAACCGCACTCGTCACGAGGAACAGGCCAAGTGCGGCCATGATAAGCAGGCCTGCCACGTAGTAAAACTCGTGCGGCCAGATCTCGATACCGAACATGTAGAAGCGCCGGTTGGCGAGATCGACCAGCACGGCCTGGTCGGGTGCATAGGGTCCGCGATCCCATCGGATCCACGGCGTGGCGTAGTAGATCGCCAAAGTAACGAACATGACGAACCATTTGAAACGCCGGAAACGCCCATCGATCCGCTTGTTGTGGACCTTTGTGCGCTTCTCGAACAGTTTCGTCGGCAGGTGCTGTCGCGGCGGCTCGTGCGGTTCGTGCCGCAATGTCGTCGCTTCCGGGTTGGCTACGGCGCTCGAGACAGGCTCGTTCGTCTTGGCCCGCCCGTCCTCAACGACGACCGACCAGTCACGCTCCGCGCCTTCGCGGCGAGGAGGAGCGCTCGACGCGCGACTGGGATCACGGTTCTTCATCGACCTCCACCGCAGGATCTTCAGCGACCTCGACGAATTCTTCGCCGCCGCCGAGAGACCACACATAGGCCGACAGCATCTTGATCGTGACCGGGTCGAGACGTCCGCTCCAGTGCGGCATGCGTCCCATCTTGGGGTTCAGAATTTGAGCGCGCAACTGTTCGGGCGAACTCCCATAAAGCCAGATTGCATCGTTAAGGCGCGGCGCACCAAGCTCACGATTTCCCTCACCTGCAGGTCCGTGACAAACGGAGCAGTTGTCTTGGTATAGCTGAGCTCCGGAAGCGGTCGACGGCGCCTTCCCGCTTAAGGAAAGGACGTGATTCGTAACTGCAGTGAGTTGGTCTGCATCAAACGCTCCTTCGAATGGAGGCATAACGCTCATTCGTGTATCGTTGACGCCGGGTGCACGAATGCCGTTCACAAGCGTGTATTCAATAGCCTTGAGGTCTCCGCCCCAGAGCCAGTCATCATCGTTCAGGTTGGGATAGCCCAAGGTCTGGCTACCGGCCGCTCCCGAGCCGTGGCATTGCGAACAATGGACCTGGAAAGCAGACCGGCCACCAGCCACTGCCTGCCCAAATAGTTCGCTGTTCTCTGGCAAGCGTTCGATCGGAATGCGCGCGAGCTCTTCGCGCACAGTAGTCCGCGCTTGGTCGACAACGCTCATCTCTTCGGCGAGCTCTCCGCGACTGCTCCAGCCGAGCACGCCTTCGGTTGCTTTGTTGATCAGCGGCCATGCAGGATAGAGGATCACGTAGATCACCCCCCAGACAATCGTCGCGTAGAGGGTCCAGAGCCACCAGCGCGGCATCGGCGTATCGAGTTCCTCGATACCGTCCCATTCATGTCCCACGGTTTCTGTGCCGGTCGGCTCGTCGATGCGCTTATTTGCCATCGTGGCGCTCCCCGGTGTCTTCATCATTGAATATCGAACGCGCGGCTTCCTGATTGCGTTGCTTTGCGCCGGGGCGAAACACCCAGAGGCATATGCCGAAAAACAGAAGCAGAAGGGCGACGAGGCCGTAGCTATCGGCGAAGTGGCGCAACTGGTCGTAGAGGCTCATCGGCCTTTCTCCTCGGCCAGCCGCTCTTGTGCTGCCGCACTATCGACGTCGACCAGCGTGCCAAGCATCTGCAAATACGCGACGAGCGCGTCCATTTCGGTAAGCTTGCTCGGATCACCATCAAAATCGCGAACCTGCGCCTTGGGGTAGCGCTGCTGGAAATCCTCGACATCGCCGCCGCTATCGGGATCGGCCTGGAGGATCATGTCCGCCATCGCTTCGCCAACGTCGCGATCCGAGTAGGGGACGCCAACCCTTCTAAGAGCAACCAGCATGGCGGCAGCGTTGTCCGTATTGAGCGGCGTGTCACCGAGGAACGAGTATTTTGGCATGATGCTTTCCGGGACCACGCTTTGCGGATCCCCGAGATGCTGGACGTGCCATTCGTCCGAATACCGCCCGCCGACGCGCGCCAGGTCAGGCCCCGTGCGCTTCGAACCCCATTGGAAGGGATGATCATACATGCTTTCGGCGGCGAGGCTGTAATGTCCGTAACGCTCCACCTCGTCGCGGAACGGACGGATCATTTGACTGTGGCAGGAATAGCAGCCCTCACGCACGTAAATGTTGCGCCCCGCTTGCTCCAGCGGCGTGTAGGGTCGCATTCCCTCTACTTCCTCGATCGTGTTGTCGATCCAGAACAAAGGCGCAATCTCGACGATGCCCCCGATCGACACTGCGATGAAGGAGAAGATCGCGAGTAGGTTAATGTTCTTTTCCAGCTTCTTGTGTTGGGTAGCGAGGCCCATGACGATCTATCCTATTCTGCAGGTTCGGGGGAAGCCGAACCTGCAATGGGTCGGTCTTTGTCGGAGTCATAAGCGGGCATGGCTCCCATCGGCTTTTCCTCGCGGAGCCTGCCGCCGATGGTCATCCACACATTGTAGCCCATGATGATCGCTCCGCTGAGATACATGACGCCTCCCAATGCGCGGATGATATAAAGCTCATGCAGCGCGGCGACCGTCTCTGCAAAGCTGTTCACGAGATAACCGTCAGGCCCGTATTCACGCCACATCAGCCCTTGCGTAATTCCCGCCACCCACATGCTGGCTGCGTAGAAAACGATGCCGAGCGTCGCGAGCCAGAAGTGCCAGTTAATCATGCGCAGCGAATACATTCGCTCACGCTTCCACAGGCGCGGCACAAGGAAGTAGACCGCTGCAAAGCTGATCAGCCCGTTCCAGCCAAGCGCTCCGGAATGCACGTGGCCGACGGTCCAGTCGGTATAGTGCGAGAGCGAGTTGACGGCCTTGATACTGAGCATTGGCCCTTCGAAGGTCGCCATGCCGTAGAACGCCATAGCCATGACCATCATGCGAATGATTGGATCGGTGCGGACTTTGTCCCATGCCCCGTTGAGCGTCATTAACCCGTTGATCATGCCGCCCCAGCTTGGCATCCAAAGGACTACAGAGAACACCATGCCAAGCGTCTGTGCCCAATCGGGCAGTGCCGTGTAATGGAGATGGTGCGGGCCGGCCCAGATGTAGAGGAAGATCAGCGACCAGAAGTGTATGATCGACAGACGATAACTATAGACCGGTCGCTCGGCCTGCTTCGGCACGAAGTAATACATCATCGCGAGGAACGGCACGGTGAGGAAAAACGCGACGGCGTTGTGACCATACCACCACTGCGTCAGAGCGTCCTGAACTCCTGCAAAGGCCGAGAAGGATAGCGACCCGTTCCAAGCAACGGGGACCGCGAGGTTGTTGACGATGTGCAACATCGCGATGGTGATGATGAACGAAAGGTAGAACCAGTTCGCGACATAGATGTGCGGTTCTTTCCGGCGAGCCAGCGTGCCCACGAAAACGATCAAATAGGCTACCCAGACAATGGTAAGCCACAGGTCGACATACCATTCCGGCTCGGCGTATTCTCGGCTCTGCGTGACACCGAAAAGATAACCCGATGCCGCCAGGACGATAAACAACTGGTAGCCCCAAAAGACGAACCGGGCGAGCGCGGGGAATGCCAGCTGAGCGCGACAGGTGCGCTGGACGACGTAGAAGCTGCTCGCGATGAGAATGTTGCCACCGAACGCAAAGATCACCGCAGAGGTATGAAGCGGTCGCACGCGGCCGAAATTGAAGTAGGGCTCGATATTGAGCTGCGGGAACGCCAGTTGCGACGCGATGAAAACGCCAGCAAGCAAGCCAACCAAAGCCCAGAACATGGTAGCCAAGACACCCCAGCGAATGGGATCGTCGTCATATCGCGATGGCCCTTCGGGCATCTTGAAGAAGCCCTGCGCCTTCCCCAGCGGATCGAAGCGCGCTGCGGTAACCCACACCATCACAAAGGCGATAATTCCGATTATCGTTGCGTGCGCGGCCATCCCTTGGTCCGCAGCCGTCGCAACCATGACGACTGAAAGAACCATGACCAACAACCAGAGACCTACCCGCCCCAGTGCAGCTTCAGCTTGCATCTAATACTCCGATCACTTTTCCCTTGCCTATGCTGCTCGCCAGCAGACCGCATTGATCTGGGTCAAATTTCGAAAAGTTTTGTTTTTCAGAGAGGAAGGGCTGCCAGTTTCCGAATGCGAAGCCGATCGAGAATTTTGACTTCGGACCTTCCATTCGTGTCTATGACACCAAGTTGCCGCAGCTCGGTGAACTGTCGACTGACCGTTTCGATGGTCAACCCAAGACTATCGGCGATTTCACGTCGTGATATCGGGAGACTCAGCAATCCTGCATTCTCATCTTCGTTCCCGATGCGATCAGCCATCGATGACAGGAAACTGGCAACGCGTTCCTGAGCGGTCTTGCGGCCGAGGAGCACTGACATGTCTCGGGATTGATCGAACGCGACGAACATACGGTCGAAAATCGCCTTCGCTATGTCAGGATCGGCCGCTACGGTTCGGATGAAAGCATCCGCTGGGAAGGCAAGCAGGCGACAATCGGTGATGCCGTATAGGAAATATGGCACGGTTCCCGTCCGGGATTGCATGATGAGATCGTTTGTCAGCACTAATGCGACGATCTGCTCTCGATCGTTTCCCAGATGTCCGACTAGTTTCGCAACGCCCTTCGCGACAAACACAATGAACCTATCGCTGGTCTCATCGAACTCGGCGACCGTGCCGCATTTGACGTCGATTTCACGGCCAAATGCGCGAAGGCGTGATGCCATCGATTTTGGCAGACCCAAATCGAGTATGGCAGCGAAAAGGCGCTGAAAATCATTGTCGGACAAAGCGCGGAGCTCCGCAGGAGGTTCGAGATCGCGGTCTGCGGTGAATCTTCAGCCAGGTCTTTGAGACAGATCAAATGGTTCGAATAGTTTTTACGGTTTGGCGCGTGAGGTTTGGCGACAGGGCAAAATGCGCTCCTATGCAGCCAGCATCTCGAGAGCGTCACGCTTGCGAATGGTGATGTCACGGCGGCCTTGTATTTCGATCACGCCTTCTTCGCGGAACTTTGTGAACTGGCGGCTTACCGTCTCGATCGTGAGGCCGAGAATATCCGCGATTTGCTGGCGCGACATCGGAAGCTCGAACTCGTCAGGCAATTTCCGGCTCGTATTCTCACAAGTGGCCAAGACTGTTCGTGAGGCGATTTCCAGCAACAGAGCGGCGAGCCTTTCTTCGGCGTTCATCCGCCCCAGAAGCAACATCCAGCGTCGAGTTCTGTCGAGCTCCCCCAGCGTTCGTTCAAGCAACTTGTGCTCCAGCCGCCCATGCTCCTCGGCAAAGCGCTCGAAATCCGATCGCTGAAAGACGCAGACGATTGATTCGCCCAGAGCTTCTACGCTGTAGGGAGAAACCTCGCCGAAGGGACGACCGAGGAAATCGGATGGATAGGCGAGCCCGAGGATCTGTTCCCGGCCATCACTCGTCTGGGTGAAGAGCTTCAGCGCACCGGAAACCACGTTGGCGACAAAGACGGCTTCGTCGCCTTCCCACAAAAGGGTTTCTCCGGGCGCCAGACGCCTTCTGCGCCCGATCTTGTTCAACAGCGCTATCTCTTGGTCGTCCAGGTCGGCGCAGATCGCGCGGTTTCGGACGGAACAAGCCTGACAGAAATTGATTTCGTTTGTCGGATCATCGGCCTGCATGGCCACCATTTAGCCCTGCATGCTCAGCTTTCCAATACGTTCGTCCCGACAGTATTGCGCAAATGGCGTGAGCACGTGTGGACGACGAAGGCATAAGTTGCCAAACGGATGACATCGAGGATGATCCACCAATGGTGAAGCGCCGATGGTCCGACCGCCGCCCCTGCGATCCGCGCCATCGTGCGATCGTTCAATTCAGGCATGATGAAGATCCATTGCAGTGCCACAGTCGCGATCGCTACAATGATCAAACGGCGCGATGGCCCTCGTGCCGAGACGAAAAGGGCAAACAGCAAAATGCTCTCGATTGCGATGGACGCCCGGAAGGTCACTCGTCCCACCGCGAGCAAATGAGACATCGGCACGTCAGCTGCCAGGAATTTTACTGGCGTTGCGATAAACGATAGCGAAAAAAGCGTCGCAAGAGCGGCGACAGCGAGAACCAGTGTTCTGAGAACTGAGCGGTCTGTCATGCCTGACCCTCCTTCGTGTTCTCATCGAGTCGCGGCGCGCACAGGATCGGTCCGTATCGGAAAAGAAAGAGGCCGAACGCTCCGAACCAAGCCGCTCCAGCAACTGCCAGTGCTACCCGACCGTCGCCGATGGAGAGGGCTGCCTGAACCCGCGTAACAGCCGCAACCGTGATGAGGATGTATGAGGCGGTGATCTCCCGACTGGCGATGAGCGCTCGGCCGGTATGCCCTAAGCTGGCTCTGCTCATGACAGCGAGGATCATCGTTGCCATCGCTCCTGTCGACAGGGCGTGGATACCCGCTGTCTCTGATGTGATCTCGACTTGGGCAACGGCGAGAAGCAAGAGTCCCACCGGCAGCCAGATGTATCCCAAGTGCAGGATCCACACCAGAGCGTTGGAGCAGCACCGCCAGCCCTGCCATTTCGACAGGCGGAAAAAATGGGCAGCGGAAGCGCTCGATAGAAGCACCGAACTTACTAAGCTGGACGGTGTGCTAAGCCACGCCAGAAGCGCGGCGGCTGTCAGCGCGATAATCAGCTTGTCCCACGTGCGGGGCTGAGCCGGCAATGGTTCACGAGCGCCGATGGAGGATAGCCAATTGCGCGTAAAGCTCGGGATAATCCGTCCGCCGATGATGGCGATTAATAGGACGACGAGACTGAGTCCGGCGCGCCATCCAAGCGAAGAATCTAACGAACCTGCCATCTCGAGCCGGTCTAAAATACCGGCGGCTCCAAAAAGGAGGACGATCGCGACGACAGGCAGATTGCGGTTCCTGCTCTGAATTATCTCGCGTGCGAGGAGGGATGCCAGAAGGAGATAGAAGCCTCCATCGACGAGAATGAGTATGGGATTATGGTCGGACGATGCGAACGGAAGAAGTCTTCCGACGAGCCATATTGCGAAAAGTGCGGCCAAGGGACCACCTGCAATGGGCAGCCGCCCCGTCCAGTTCGGAACTGCTGTAAGCACAAATCCCGCGATTGCTGCACCGACAAAGCCGAACAGCATTTCATGACGGTGCCATGCGAGCGGATTGTCGAGAAGTTCGAACGGCACGAAGCCAAAAAACACGGTCAGCCATACCGCGAGGGCGGTTATGGCCCAAGCTGCGGCACCGAGGAAGAATGGTCTGAAGCCACCGCGCAGGATAGGCGGGCTTTCCGCCATTCGTCTCCGGCGCAGTTCCAGTCTTTCAGTATTGGTAGGCATCATGGGCGACCTCATTCGGCAAGGTCGCCGGTAGCACATCTTTGCGCCAGACAACTTGATCTACCTCAAGCTTGGCGGGAACGTCGAACCTTATTGCTCGCAATCGTTTCCGCCTCGCGCTCCTAGAACGCATCGATTGCGGGGATGGTTCAGATGATGGGATAGCGCGGGATGACACGCGCACCCTAACAAAAACTTCAGCAAGGTCGCTTCCAGTAATCAATCTACCGGCAATTAGTCCGGAGCGGGTGAACATTGACCTTTGCTGGCAGGGTTTGATGGCCGATTGATACTCGTTCGGCATGGGAACTATACGCTGGGCTTTTGTATAAGCCTTGTTGTTCAGCGGGCCTTATAGTGTCAGTCGTCAGAACATTTGGCACAACTTGCGGCGTAGGCTTGCGGAGCGTGGGCCTCGTCCGGGATTGATGTTTAGGCGGCGAGTTTGCGGTGTTGCAAGCGCCGATATTCGAGTGTCTTTCGTTTGATCCTTTCTCTGCGTTTGATGATGGCAGGAGCCTTGCCGAAGTAGGCATCGGCAGGCGTCACATTGTCGAGGCTCTCGTGGTAGCGCTGGTGGTTGTAGTGCTCGACGAAGGCCTCGATCTGTTGTTCGAGATCGCCGGGCAGGAAGTAGTTTTCCAGCAGCACGCGGTTCTTGAGTGACTGGTGCCAGCGCTCGATCTTGCCCTGCGTCTGCGGATGAAAGGGGGCGCCGCGCACGTGGCTCATCCTATTGGCCTCGATGTATTCGGCCAGTTCTCCGGCGATGTAGCTGGGGCCATAGTCGCTGAGCAGGCGCGGCCTGTGCAGAACATTGGCATGGTCGCAGCCGGAGGCGGCCAGCGCCATATCGAGCGTGTCGGTGACGTCGCTGGCACACATTGTGGAGCACAGCCACCAGGCGATGATGTAGCGCGAGTAATCATCCAGCACGGTCGAGAGATAGACTCAGCCCCATCCGATGATCTTGAAGTAGGTGAAGTCCGTCTGCCACATCTCGTTGGACCGCGTGGTTTTGGTGTGGAACGCCTCTGCTGCCTTGATCACAGTGTAAGGTCGGGCTGGTGATCAGATCATGGGCCTTGAGCAGCCGGTAAACCGTGGCTTCGGAAACGAAGTAGCGCTTCTCGTCGGTGAAGCGCACCGCCAGTTCGCGCGGGGATAGATCGGTCTGCTCCTGCGCGAGTCCGACGATCTGCTGCTGGATGTCCTCGCCGATGCGGTTCCACACCCGGCTCGGCGCTGAGGGGGCGATCCTGAAGCGCTTCCGGCCCACCTTCGAGGTAGCGGTCGTACCAGCGGTAGAAGGTTCGCCGTGCCACACCGAGCTGGTCCAACGTCCGCTTGGCGGGCAGGTGCGACTGCTCGACGATCCGGATGATCTCCAGCTTCCCGGATGCGGGATATCTCATGCGTCGTCTTCCCCAAGCCCGGTCATGCTTTTTTGAGCAGACGGTTCTCCAGCGTCAGGTCGGCCACGCACTCTTTCAGATCGCGGGCTTTACGGCGCAAATCCTTCACCTCTTCCGTTACTTGATATTCCGGTTTTTGCTGTGTGTGACAGAACAGCGCGCAGTGCCGTGCTGGCAGGATATACCCAAGTCGTTTCGGCGGATGGCGACGTTTCCGCGTTGGAACTCCTGATCGTTCAGTCTCTTCCGACAGGTAGTCGGCTTCTGCATCTATCAGCACAACGAACGGCTGGACGAGCCAATCGTCCAGGCTCCGCGCCAGCCCTTCGAACGTACCGCTGTCGGCCTGTGCGGGAGCCTGCCCGTGGCCAGGCAGTTCCAGGATAATCACCTCCCTCGCTTGGGCGAGGGCAGGCGAGATCGTATCCCAGGACCGACGGCTTCCCCCCCAAGCCGTGGACGAGCAGGATGGGTTTTCCGCGGCCTAGTCGCGTGTGAAGTATGCTCATGCAAAGGTAATGCGTCGCAAGGACTTAGGTCCCCCTCGCCCAATTATTTGTAAGAACATTGCGGTATTTTTTGGGCATCAAATTCGAACTAGTTTTCTACATTTTATCAGATAGATAGGAATTCGGCCGACTCCAAAAAGCCCTCAAAAGGCCCTCAAAAGCCGTCTAATGCATTGGTTCGATACCTTTTTCAGGACTTAGATTTCGCCATTTTCTAGCTTTGGCATCGTCGATGGGGGTTCGCAAAAACGATCCGCAAACCCTCTCCGCAGAGCCATCCGAGCACGTTTTTATCCCGCAAATTCACATTTCCGTGAATTGCGGGATAAATCCGCCGGGAGCCTCTATTCGCCCATCGTAACCTCGTCGCTCACCTCCGGGCTGATAGGACGCTCGACCGCCTGTTCGGCTTCCTGCAATAGCTCTGGTGTGAGATCGGTCGTCCGCGCGGGGAGTGGCTCACCGTCGCCCATCTCACCGTTCCGTTCGATATCTTCGATCAGCAACTTCATCTCTGCAATCTCTTTGACCTGAGCCTCAATAATCGAGTCCGCCAGCTTGCGAACACGTGGATCGGTGATCTCAGCCCGCGCACTCGTCATGATTGCGATCGAATGGTGAGGGATCATGGCCGACATGTATTCTTCGTCGTTGACGGTCGCCTGGCTGCGGACCAGCCAAAGTGCAACGGCAAAGACCAGCGCGCCTACGCCCAGGATGATGAAGTTCTTGGTCTTGTCCTTGTACATGCCCCACATGAAGAGGAGCATGACGATCATCATCATGCCGCCCATGACGAACGTCATCCAGAAGCGCGTCTCGCTCCAGAACGCGTGATCGAGCTCGTACGTGTTTAGATACATCAGGCCGAACATGATCGCGGTCGAAGTCGCCACCATCGCCATGAAGCGCCAGTAGTTGCCTCCACCACCATGCTCTTGGTGATCCGCGTTCTGGTTGTCGGCCATTCAATCCTCCTGTTGGCTCATCGTCTTGTATACGTACTGGGCTGTGCAGCTGATCAGGATGAAGCCCGTTAGCGACGCGATGCCCGCAATCACCCTAAGGTGATCGGTTGGATAGATGTCGCCCAGGCCCACTGTCGTCACGGTGATCAGGGCGAAGTAATAGTAATCCATGCGCGACATGGCCGGTTCCTTGGCGAACCCGCCAAGACCGAGCGAGGTGGCCCATGCAAAACCGGCCGCGAAAACAACGGCTACCATCATGTGGCTGATGAGAACGAGCAATGATCCGCCCGTCAGCCGCAAACCGGTCGGCGCAAGCCCCGGCGGTGAAAGCTTCTTCGCAAGTCTCAGCATGGCCAGGTGCAAGATCAGTGACGCAATAAAGAGTGAAATCCCGATTGCCGTTGCCGGGATCATGGCCGACCTTCGCTCAAGGTTGGAAGTTTGAGCCCACGAAGACGCAGGGCATTGGCGATGACCGACACCGACGAGAGGCTCATGGCCGCGGCGGCGATCATCGGATTGAGAAGAAGGCCAAAGGCGGGAAACAGCACGCCCGCCGCCACCGGTATGCCGAGCGCATTGTAACCGAACGCGAATACGAGGTTTTGGCGAATATTGCGCATGGTGGCGCGCGACAGCACGATAGCCTGGAGCGCACCGGTCAGGTCGCCGCGGACCAGCGTGACACCGGCGCTTTCGATTGCGACATCGGTGCCGGTTCCCATTGCAATGCCGACATCCGCAGCCGCCAGCGCTGGCGCGTCGTTGATGCCGTCCCCTGCCATTGCGACACGCTTACCGGAGGCCTTGAGCGCCTCGACCTTGCGATGCTTGTCCTCGGGCGAGACGTTTGCCTCGACCTCATCGATGCCGAGTTGGCGGGCCACGGCTTCGGCGGTGGCGCGGCTATCGCCGGTCAGCATGACCACTTCGATCCCGCGCTCGTGCAGCGCCCGAATGGCCGCAGCGCTGGTCGGCTTGATCGGATCGGCGACCGCGATCAGCCCTGCCGGTGCGCCATCGATGGCCACGAACATCACGGTCTGGCCTTGAGAGCGTCCGGCTTCTCCGGACGCGAGCCATTCCGCATCATCGATACCGAGCCGCCGCATCAGTTTCTCGTTGCCAATGGCGACCTTGCGCGGGCCTACGCGCGCCTCGACACCCTCGCCGGTAGTCGACGACAAATCAGACGCTGCCTCGAACGCCACGCCTCGCGCCTTGGCGCCTTCAACTATTGCATGGGCGAGCGGATGCTCGCTCCCCGCTTCGACCGCGGCGACGGCGGAAAGGAACCCGGCCTCGTCCAGGCCCACTCGGGGAGTGACGGCGACGAGATCAGGCTTCCCCATGGTGAGAGTGCCCGTCTTGTCGACCACCAGCGTGTCGATCTTTTCGAGCGTCTCAAGTGCCTCGGCGTTGCGAATGAGGATGCCGTGCTGGGCGCCCTTGCCGGTCCCGGTCATGATCGACATCGGCGTTGCGAGGCCGAGCGCGCATGGGCAGGCAATGATGAGAACGGCGATCGCGTTGACCAGCGCATAGGCAAGCGCGGGGAATGGCCCCCAGACCGCCCAGACGATAAAGGTAACGACCGCGATCACGACCACCGAAGGCACGAACCAGGCCGCGACCTGATCGGCCAGACGCTGAATCGGTGCGCGGCTGCGCTGAGCTTCGGCGACCATCTGGACGATCTTGGACAGCATCGTGTCCTTGCCAACCGCGCCCGCTCGCATAACGAAGCCGCCCGTCTGGTTTACCGTTCCGCCGATAACCTGGTCGCCGGCCTTCTTGGACACGGGCAATGGCTCACCGCTGATCATTGACTCGTCGATCGCGCTCGCACCTTCGGTCACTTCGCCATCGACCGGCACCTTGTCACCGGGGCGGACGCGGAGCAGGTCACCGCTTGCCAATTGGTCGAGCGACACTTCGCGCTCACCTCCGCTGCCGAAGATCTTGAGCGCGGTCGGCGGCGCAAGTTCGAGCAGTGCACGCAGCGCGCTCGAGGTCGAGCCCCGCGCCCTGAGTTCGAGCACCTGGCCCAGCAGCACCAGAGTCGTAATGACAGCCGCCGCCTCGTAATAGACGCCGACTCGGCCTGAGTGATCGCGGAACGCGGGTGGGAATATGCCGGGCAGGAGCGTCGCGATGAGACTGAACAGAAACGCGATCGCCACGCCGAAGCCGATCAGCGTAAACATGTTGAGGTTGCGGGTCCTGAGCGACTGCCACGCCCGCACGAAAAACGGCCACCCGCCCCACAGAACCACTGGTGTGGCGAGCGCCAGCTGCGCCCATTGCGCGCGTGCCGGTTCGATCAGCCGGTCGAAGCTGATCCAGGGCACCATGTCGCTCATCGCATAAACGAACAACGGCATGGTGAAGAGCGCGCTGACCCAGAACCGGCGCGTCATGTCGACGAGTTCGGGATCGGGTCCATCCTCGAGGCTGACCGTCTCAGGCTCCAGAGCCATTCCGCAGATGGGGCAGCTTCCCGGTCCTACCTGCCGGATCTCGGGATGCATGGGACAGGTGTAAATCGTCCCTTCCGGAACGTCCTCGACCTGCTTGAGATGCGCTCCGGATAGATAATGTTCCGGATCGCTGACGAACTTGTCCTTGCACCGCACCGAACAGAAGTAATGGGTCGCGCCGTCGTGCTCGGCGATATGCGTAGCACCCTCGATCGTCACGCTCATGCCGCAGACCGGGTCGATGGCGGTAGCTTCACCTTGGCCTTTGCCTGCGTGGTGGGTGTCGCAACAGCTCATAGATTGGCTCCTCTGCTTCGCAGGTACGTATGACTGAAAATCAGGGATAGGACGCGAACACCTCGCGGCGACCGTTGCCGAACGCTATGACCTGATAGGGTTGCACTTTGCCCCCCGCTTCCATGCCGGGCGACCCGAGCGGCATACCGGCGACCGCGAGCCCTTCGACCCAGTCGGGTCTTTCCGCGAGCAGACGCTCGACTTCGGCGGCGGGTACGTGGCCCTCGATGACGTAGCGATCCGCGATCATGGTATGACACGAACGAAGGTCATCGGGCACGCCGTTCTGCGTCTTTACAGACGCCATGTCGGGGTGATCGAATGTGGCGACTTCATGCCGGTCGCGCTGCCGCATGTGCGTGGCCCAGGCTTCGCAGCATCCGCAGCTGGGATCGCGATACATGGTGAAGCTGGCTGCCTGCGCCGCGCCCGTACAGGCTGCGAGCAACATCGTGCCAAGTATGGGGAGAAGCGGGCGACGGGTCAGATTTCTGTGTTGGCTCATCAGTTGTGTCCCATTGCTTTCATTTCTTCGTCGGACATGGTGGACATGTCGTGGTCGGCATGCGGATCAGCGGCTGCAGTCGGCGTGGGAGTTGCGACGGGTGCCGGCGCAGCCTTGCGAGCGGAAGGCGCGGGCGCGCTGGTGGTTGCAGGCTGCGGAACCGATGCGGCGACTGGCGTGTCATCTGTGGGCTCAGCGACCAGTTCGGTGACCGGCTCGGAAGCAACCGGAGCCGGCGTGGCGCTAATTGAATGAGCTGCCGGAGTTTTCTCTTCCACCGGAGCGCCGGCATCACTGCAAGCTGCCAGCGGAAGCAAGAGCGCTGACGCAAGCAACGACTTTCCGGCGAGTGCGTGAGAATTGAATCGCATTGCAGGCTCCTTCAGAGTTTGAGGTGATTGAGACCATGAGCGAGTTCGCCGCCCATGTAACCCTGAGCGATCAGCAGCGCTGCAATCGGGAAAAGCATGAGGCGAAAAGCAAGGCGAGACTGCGGATTTTGAAACGCGATCCACGCTGCCACCGAGTTGAGGGCTGCGATCAACATCCCGTTCCACCGGTGAAGCTGCATGACGGTATCACCGCCGAACCACAGTCCGGTATGTATCCATCCGAACAGCGCTGCCCGCAGCGCCGCCGTAGATCATGATCTTCACGGCAGCTTCGCGTTCGGGAGTGCGGCGCGCCATCACGAACAGCTCGGTAAGTGCTGCCATCAGCAAGAGCGCTATGGGAAAGTGGACGGTTGCCGGATGCAGGCTTTTCAAGGCACCAGCGATGCCACCGCGCTCCACCTGCTCGGCATCATGGCCTTGCGTGGTTTCTTCGGTAACTGCGGCGCGACCCATCGCTTCCATATCGTGAGCGGGCTGAGCAGCGACCGCTGTGGTTGCAGCAGGACGTTTCGCCTCCCTGTGCTTCTTGTCGCCATGCGCGAACGCAATCGTCGCAGAGAGAAGAAGAGCCAGGCTGGCCAAAAGGCGCAGAACGAAGTTCACCGCTTGGCCTTCTCGAAAAGGTCAACCAGTTCGCCGAACTTCTGCTTCTGTTCATCTGCGTCACCACTGGCGATCGCTTCAGCCACGCAGCAAGCCGCATGGCGCTTTAAGATTTCGCTCTCGGCACGGCCGAGAGCAGCCTTGATCGCCTGGACCTGGTTCAGGACGTCGATGCAGTAACGATCATCCTCGATCATCTGCGCCACGCCGCGCACCTGTCCCTCGATCCTGCGAAGACGATTTACGATGCGGGAACCATCGGTTGCTGACACGTTTAACGCTCCATCTGCGGGGAATACCCTGCGGGGTATCTTGCAATACCCTTGGGGGGTATATATGACAAGGGCAGAAGGAGTTGCAAGACCCATGTCTCAATTGCTGGTTTCCCGTCGAAGACTGATTGGAGCAGGAGCGCTTGGCGCAGGTGCACTGGCCTTGCCCGCCTGGGCACGCGGTGCCGATCTGCACGGCGGTGGATCGATCCGCCCTGGCTTCGACGCGGTGTCAGGCCGCGACATTGCCCTGACAATCGGCGAAGGCCCGCGCGTCGTGCAGGGCCGCCGCGGACACGCAGTCGCCGTGAACGGTAGCGTGCCCGGTCCGCTGGTGCGCCTGCGCGAAGGTCAGCCGGTTCGCCTCGCGGTCACGAACACTCTTGATGAGGACAGCTCGATCCATTGGCATGGCCTGCTGCTGCCGTTCCAGTTCGATGGCGTCCCTGGCGTCAGCTTCCCCGGGATTAAGCCGGGTGAGACCTTCGTCTACGACATCCCTGCGCTTCGCCAGCACGGCACCTACTGGTGGCACAGCCATTCGGGACTGCAGGAACAGGCGGGGCATTACGGGCCGATCGTGGTCGAACCCTCCGGCCCGGACGCGGTGCAGGCAGACCGCGATTACGTGCTGCTGCTGAGCGATTTCACCCCGCTCCACCCGCACACCATCATGGACAAGCTGAAGAAGGGCGAAGGCTACTTCAATTACCAGCAGAACACTTGGACCGACGACTATCCGCTCTCTGGCGAAGACCGGCGGATGTGGGCGCGCATGCGCATGATGGCGACCGACATCCTGGACGTGACGGGCTCGACTTACACCTATCTCGCCAACGGACGCGGCCCGGAAGAGGGTCTCGAGTTCCTATTTAATCCCGGCGAGCGGGTGCGGCTGCGCGTCATCAACGGCAGCGCGATGACCTTCTTCAACGTCCGCATTCCCGGGGTGAAGTTCTGGGTGGTTGGCGCCGATGGGCAAAACGTGCGCCCGGTCGAGGTCGAGGAGTTCCAGATCGGCACGGCGGAGACCTACGACATCGTTGTCGAGCCGACCGGTGAGGCGCGGACAATCGTGGCCGAGAGCATGGACCGGTCGGGCATGGCGGTGGCGACCCTCGCCTCGCGTCCCGGCGCGCGGGCTCCTATCCCGCCCTTGCGCGATCCGCCGCTTCTGACGATGGCGGACATGGGTATGAGCCACGGGTCGGGTGGAATGGACCATGGCAGCGGCGACATGGCCGGCATGGATCATACGGCCATGGGCCATGACATGTCATCGCAGGGTGCGACCCCCGATCCGATGTCCGGAATGGATATGAGCGGCATGAACATGCGCGACACGTCCCTGCTGCCGCCCAGTGTGAAGGTCGGCCCCGGTATCGACATGGTGTCGATGAATCCGGTCGATCGCATGGGCGATCCTGGCCTTGGGCTGGACGACGTGCCGCACAAAGTCCTGAACTACAAAGATCTTGTCGCGCTCGAACCGAACGACGATCTGCGCCGCCCGTCACGACAAATGGAGATTCATCTGACCGGCAATATGGAGCGCTACATGTGGTCGTTCGACGGCAAGAAGTTCACCGCCGTGAGCGACGATCCGATCCGCTTCGCCTATAACGAACGCGTGCGGGTCAAACTCGTCAACGACACGATGATGGCGCACCCGATCCACCTGCACGGCCATTTCTTCGAACTGGTCAACGGCGCGCCTGCCGATCGCCAGCCGCAGAAGCACACGGTGATCGTCCAGCCCAGCGGCAGCGCGACCTTCGACCTCACCGCCGACGAACAGGGCGACTGGGCCTTCCACTGCCATCTGCTCTACCACATGCATTCGGGCATGTTTCAGATCGTGACCGTCGCCAAGCCGCCTTCGGCACCCGATGTGAAGCGGGTGGGAGAAGACTGATGCGCCTGGTCGTCGCCATGCTCCTCGCGAGCGCCGCAACTCCCGCTATCGCACAGGACCATTCAGGTCACGCGCTGCCTAGCGCGCAATCGCCAGCCCAGACCGAATGCGAACAGGAAGCCGCACGCCATCGCGCCATGGGCCATCCGGTGCCCGAGGGGGCTTGTGAGCCTGCCACGCCACCGGGGGAACCAGTCTCCGCCGATCGGCACGAGGGCCATTCTGGCATGGATCATTCGCAGATGGACCACGCTCAAATGGAAGGAATGGACCATTCCGCCATGGACCATTCGGCGATGGATCATAGCGAGATGCCGGCGATGGAACATTCCAATATGGAAAGCATGGACCACGCGGCGATGGGCCATGAAGGGATGCAATCGTCCGGCCAAGCGCCGATGGACCATCAGACGATGGCCCATGGAGACATGGACCACGGAGCCATGGACCATGGCACGATGGACATGACACCCATCCCACAAGGACCGCCTCCGGCAGCGGCGGGATCGGGACCGCCCCGCGCCGCCGACGCGATCTGGGGCGCCGAAGCGATGCGCGCCTCGCGCGATGCTCTGCGCGCCGAGAACGGCGGGATGAACGTGTTCTGGTTCCAGGGCGATCGGGCTGAGTATCGCGCACGGGAAGGTGGCGATGGTTACTTGTGGGACGTGCAAGGCTATTACGGCGGCGACCTCGACAAATTCTGGTTCAAGAGCGAGGGCGAAGGTACCTTCGGAGAGAAGCCCGAGTCCGCCGAAATCCAAGGCCTTTGGAGCCACGCGATCGGTCCTTGGTGGGACCTGCAGGCTGGTGTTCGACAGGACCTGACCGGTCCCGAACGCACCCATGCCGTCATCGGCGTGCAGGGACTTGCGCCTTATATGTTCGAGATCGACGCGGCCGCGTTCCTGTCCACCAAAGGCGATCTGACGGCACGTGTGGAAGCCGAACTAGACCAGCGCATTACCCAGCGCCTGATCCTGCAACCGCGCGCCGAAGTAAACCTGTCAGCGCAGGACATTCCCGAACTGGGTGTCGGAGCAGGTCTCGAATCGGTCGAACTCGGACTGCGGCTGCGCTACGAATTCGCGCGTGAATTCGCGCCCTATGTCGGCGTTGAACAGGAATGGAAGGTGGGCCAAAGCGCCGACTATGCCCGCATTGCGGGCGAGGATCCGAGCGTGACCAACTACGTTGTGGGCGTCCGATTCTGGTTTTGAACACCGCCGCTTAGTGTGGGCGAATGGCGGGCCTTCATTTTTGATGTGTTCAATTTAGGACAGCTAATGAACATCCTATTTGGATGATCACGTAGCTTTTTTGGGACTCAACATTGGTTCTGCGGCTACTGAAGTCAGGGCGGGATCAATGTACGCCTTGCACCTCATTTCGGTCTTCTGAGACTGCATCCAATGACGTCCAAAGCCGACCCTCCGCCAGTCATTGTCAACGCATGGGGCGCGCGAGGCTTTCGAGAATGCGACACTCGCCTACCCTGTCCGAACGGCAGGAATGAAGAAGCTGCCCAAGCTCGCCATGGAGTGACTGCAAATCTAAGATCTTGCGTTCGACATCCTCGAGATGATCCCGCACGATTTGATCAACATCTTCGCAGGGCTTGTCGTCGTGATCGGAAAGCATGAGCAATTCTTTCACTTGCACCATGTTGAATCCCAAGCCTCTAGCCCTACGCACGAAAGTCAGGGTAGCCAAATGGCTGTCGGAATAATCACGGTAGTTACTATCAGTCCTGTCGGCGACGGGCAGAACAACTTCACGCTCATAATAGCGGATGGTTTCCGCCTTGGTGCCGGTGGCTTTGGCGAGTTCTCCGATACGCATCGCTTGACCTTGTAGTTGCTACAAGGTGCATATGTGCTTGCGACTCGAATGTTGCAAGGAGAGCCGCATGGCCAAGTCCTGCTGCCAGACACCGGAACCCGATACCGCTGCGCACAATGAGCCGCGCTGGCGCCGCGCCCTTTGGATCGCGCTCATCGCGAACGCAGCCATGTTCATAGTCGAAATGGTAACGGGTATCGCTGCCGATTCCCGCTCCCTTCAGGCCGACGCGCTCGATTTCTTCGGCGATGCAGCGAACTATGCGATCAGCCTGGGCGTTGCCGGGATGGCGCTCGCATGGCGGGCGAAAGCTGCTCTGATAAAGGCAGCAACCATGCTCGCCTTCGGTATCTGGGTGATCGGCTACGCCATCTATGGCCTCATAGCAGGTGCCGATCCGGAGCCTTCGACGATGGGAATAGTCGGCACGCTGGCGTTGGCGACCAACGTAATCGTCGCACTTATGCTTTTCCGCTTCCGCGAGGGCGATGCGAACATGCGGTCGGTCTGGATTTGCTCGCGCAACGACGCCATCGGGAACATCGCGGTTCTCGGGGCCGCTCTCGGCGTTTTCGGAACGGGTCAGGCATGGCCCGACCTGCTGGTCGCCTCGATCATGGCCGGACTGGCGTTCTGGGGAAGCATCGAGGTATTCGGGCAGGCGCGGCGGGAGCTGGCCCATGAATAGCAATACTATCAGCAGCAGGAATGCATTCCTCGCAGAAGAATACCGACGCGCAGCGAAGGCCGCGAAGGAGCAGAATTTCGAGGAAGCCTGGCACCATCTCCAGCGCGCCCACGTGGTCGCTCAAGACCGTTTCGGACCGCACTGCGTCGCGCATTTGCGCATGCTGCGGCTTGCCTGGAGAGTAGGAGACTGGCGGGAGGTCCGCGGTCAGATGTTCAGGCTTGCGCTCGCTCCCCTGGGTAACGCTACAGGAAAGCTGCCGGTCGGAAACACCGGCCGTTCCAATGTCAGTGCTTTCACCCGGATGGAAATAGAGCCGGAGATCAGACGTGTGCTAGGTCTACCAACAAATCGAAATGATGGGTAAAAAAGAAACGCGCTAGAGAGGACTATCGCTTTGTGATGACATCACATTTCCTCGTTCAAAATAGTTCTTCCGTAGTGGAGTTCGCGCTGGTATCGGACACGCGATGACCCGGCTCTTCGCCCGCTCCTTCTTGCTGCAGCTGATCACGCTGTGCACCGCATTCGGTGTCCTGTGGACTCCGGTGGCGGAAGCGGCCGAATGCGCGGGAGAGACTCCGGTCGCATCTCAGCTTGAGCAGCATGACGAGCCGGGCAATGACGACACGGGTCCGGAGAAGCACGGTACCTGTGCGCATGGCCATTGCCATCACGCATCGCAGGCCGTGGGCCAATCGTCAAAACCTGCTGTGCTCGGCAAGGTTGTAGCGGTGCTCCGGGCGGCCGACCAACCCTGGTCCGCTTCTGGCTTGGCAGAACTGGCCACACCCCCTCCTCGAGCCTGACGTTCGCCGCGCGTCGGACCAGTGATCCGACGCCGAACTGAACGTCAGCAGAGGAATAGTCATTCATGTCCGCCATATCGTGGCGAGCAGTCCCCGTCTGGGGACTGATACTCGCCCTGTCCACGGGATCTGCCAGCGCGCAGGCCCAGCGTGTCGTCACGCTCGACGACGCCCTCGAGCTCAGCGGGGTTGCCATTGAGACCGATACCCCCGCCACCAACCCTCGCCTCGTGGGACCCCGCGCGGAATCCGAGGCGGCAGCGGCGCTTGTCGATCAGGCCCGTCTCCGGCCTAATCCCGAAGTGTCCTTCGAGGTCGAGAACCTCGCTGGCAGCGGGGCTTTTTCCGGCCTTCAGGCGACCGAGTATACCCTCTCTGTAGGCCAGCGTCTCGAACTCGGCGGCAAACGTTCCGCCCGTGTCGGTGCGGCTGAAGCCCAGGCGGAACTCGCAGCCCTCAGGGCCGATCTGACCACGGTGGAACTCGGACAATTAGTGCGCGAACGATACCTCAGGGCTGCTGCCGCTGCTGCCCGGGTCGAACTTGCGCAGGATGTGGTCGCGCGCAATGAAGAACTGGCGCGCATCGCCGGTGTCCTTGTGGAGGTCGGCCGCGAGCCGCCTCTGCGCGCGCTGAGAGCGGATGCAGCCCTCGCCGAAGCGCGCGCGCATCTCGTCGAGGCCGAGGCGGAGAGCCTGTCGGCCCGGATTGCGCTTGCCGCTCTATGGGCGGGCAGTGAAGCGCCCTTCGTTCCGGCGGATTTTCCGGATATCCTCCCGCCCGCCTCACTTATGGCCGGGGCGGCCGATAGCCTGACCTACAGGGTTGCGCGTGCCGATAGCACGGCTGCTGCGGCGGAAATCGAGCGGCAGCGAAGTCTGCGTATTCCCGATCCGACAGTCTCCGCGGGCGTGCGGCGCTTCGGGGAAAGCGGCGATAACGCCTTCCTCGTCGGTGTTTCGATCCCGCTTCCCTTTCGGGATCGCAACCAGGGTAACGTTGCGGCTGCCGAGGCTCGGTTGCGGGCAGCGAACGCTCGCGAAGCCGTAGCCCTCGCGGACTACGAGCAGACGGTCGCCACCGCCCGGGCGAGGTATCTTGGTGCCGAAGCGCGCGTCGAGACCCTGTCGCGGACATCGCTCCCGCAGGCGGAGGAGGCGCTACGCCTCGTGAGCATCGGATATCGCAACGGACGTTTCCCCCTGATCGAAGTTCTAGCTGCCGCCGAGGCGCGCGACACGATCCGCGAGGCGCTTATCGCAGCCCGCGAACAGAGGGGGCTGGCCGCAGCCGAACTGATCGGGCTGGCCGCACAATGAAAGATACATCAATGACACGCAGAAATCTGGCGATCCTCGTCGGTATCGTAATCGCGATCGGCGCGCTGACGCTGATCTTCTGGCCGACCGCCAAAGTCGACGACCATGCGCAGGAGGAAGTGGAGGCTGAGACACCCGAGGGGGTGGTCACGCTGAGCGAGGAGCAGATCAGCGAGGCCGGGATACAGCTGACCGCCGTGCGGTCTGGCGCCGCTGTCGAGCTCGTCTTCCCGGCGACTGTCGCTGCAAGCCCCAGCGCTTCCGCGCGGATCGACGCCCGTGCTTCTGGCGTCGTTCGCTCGGTGGGAAAGACGCTGGGCGACTATGTTGCACGCGGCGAGACCGTAGCGCGCATCGAGAGCGCGGATGCCGCCGCGCTTGCCTCGCAACTCAGCGCGGCACGGGCCCGGGTGACCGAGCTGTCGGCCGCCTACGAACGCGAACGGCGGTTGTTCGAAGCAAACGTCACCGCCCGCCAGGATCTGGAAGCCGCGCAGGCCAATCTCAGCGTAGCGCGTTCGGAATTGCAACGGGCGCAGGCGGCAGTAGCAGCAGCCGGTGTCAGCGGTGATGGGCGATCGCTGGCAGTCACCTCTCCTCTGGCCGGCAGAATCACCGCGGCACCCATTGTGCTCGGAGCCTTCGTGAACGCCGGCGAGGAGCTTTACAGCGTGGTCGATCCGAACGGGCTTCAGATCGAGGTGGCGCTCCCTTCCGCTGAAGCCTCCCGCATCCAGCCTGGTGACGAGGCCGTGCTGGTCGTCGGCGATGGCCGCGAAATTGGCGCCCGGGTGCGTTCGGTCACGCCTTCTCTCGATCCGGAAAGCCGCAGTGCCACTGCGGTCCTGTCGTTGTCGCGCGGTATTCCTGGCCTTCAGCCGGGCGCGTTTCTCCAGGCGCGGATCAGACCTTCGGGTGAGATCGACCGCGACCGCATCGCGGTGCCGGAGGACGCTATCCAGGTGGTGGAGGGGCGCGATGTCGTTTTTGTCCGGACGAAGACCGGGTTCCAGGCCCGCGAGGTCCAAGTCGGAACTCGGTCTGCGGGCATGGTGACAATTCTCTCCGGCCTCCAGGAGGGATGGCGGATCGCTGTCGCCAACGCCTTCCTGCTCAAGGCCGAACTCGGGAAGGAGGGCGCCGAACATGGTCACTGAGACACGGCCCACGCCCGAGGTGGGAAACCACACCGGTTCGGCCAGCCATCGCCACGGTTTGATCGGGGCCATCCTCGACATCGCCGTGCGGTTCCGCTGGGCGGTCATCGTCCTGACCGTCTTCGCCGCGATCTACGGCGCCATGAACCTTTTGCGCCTGCCGATCGATGCGGTGCCGGACATCACCAACACGCAGGTGCAGATCAACACCAGCGCGCCCGCGCTCTCCCCGTCGCAGGTGGAGACGCAGGTGACATTTCCCATCGAGACCGGGCTTGCCGGGATCGAGGGGCTCGAGATGACCCGCTCGATCTCGCGCAACGGCTTCAGCCAGGTCACGGCGATCTTCGAAGAAGGCACCGATATCTACTTTGCACGCAGCCAGGTGAACGAACGGCTCGCCCCGATCGGCGCCTCGCTGCCGGAAGGCGCCGAGCCTACGATGGGGCCGATCTCGACGGGCCTGGGCGAAGTGCTCATGTATACGATCGAATACGTGTATCCGGGAGGTCGCGATGCGCCCAAGGGTGGTCGAACCGGCTGGCAGGCGGACGGGAGCTTCATCACCGAACGCGGCGAGCGCCTCGACACCGAGGTCGCCAAGGCAGCCTATCTTCGCACGGTGCAGGACTGGGTGGTGGCTCCGCTCATGCGCTCCATCGACGGGGTGGCGGGCGTGGACTCGATCGGTGGCTACGAGAAGCAGTTCCTCGTCCAGCCCGATCCTGCCCGTCTGACCGGCTACGGTCTGTCGTTCGACTCCCTGATCGATGCTCTGGAAGCGGCGAACCTCGCCGAAGGCGCAAACTTCGTCGATCGTGCAGGGGAGGCTCTGCTCGTCCGCGTCGATGCGCGGCTTGGGGGCACACAGGACATCGAACAGGCAGTGGTCGCGACCCGCGAGGGCGTTCCTATCCGGATCGGAGATGTCGCCTCGGTTCGCATCGGCGGCGACCTCAGAACCGGCGCTGCCTCGCTCAACGGCGAGGAAGCGGTCGTTGGCACGGTCCTGATGCGCAGCGGCGAGAACAGCCGCACCGTGGCTGCCGCCTCGGCCGAGCGACTGGAAGAAGTCCGCGCCTCGCTCCCTGCCGGAGTGGTCGCCGAGATCGTCTACAACCGCTCGTCGCTGGTCGATGCGACCATCGCCACGGTCGAGAAGAACCTCGTCGAGGGCGCGCTTCTGGTGATCGCAGTCCTGTTCCTGATGCTCGGCAATATCCGGGCAGCGATCATCGCCGCATTGGTCATTCCGATATCCATGCTGATGGCAGCGGTGGGAATGAACAGGCTTGGTGTCTCGGGCAACCTGATGAGCCTCGGGGCACTGGACTTCGGCCTAATCGTCGATGGCGCAGTTATCATCGTCGAGAACAGCGTCGCGCGGCTCGCTGCGAGGCAGCACCACGAAGGCAGACTGCTCAGCCTCGGCGAGCGGCTGACCGAGACGCGGCTGGCGGCACAGGAGATGATCAGGCCGACCGTCTACGGCCAGGCGATCATCCTCTTGGTCTATGCGCCGCTTCTCACCTTCACCGGTGTCGAGGGCAAGACGTTCTCGCCCATGGCCATCACGGTCATGCTGGCGCTCGCCTCCGCCTTCGTGCTGTCGCTGACCTTTGTCCCGGCGATGATCGCGGTGCTCCTCAATCGCAAGCTGACCGAGAAGGAGGTCAAGCCGGTCCGGATCGCGAAGGAACGCTATGGCCCGGCCCTGCGACGTGCCATCGCACGCCCATGGCCGGTGATCGGGGCGGGTGCCGGGATGTTTGCCGTAGCAGCCTTCATGTTTACCTTTCTCGGCAGCGAGTTCACGCCGCAGCTCGACGAGCGGGACATCGCGGTTCAGTCGCTGCGGATACCGTCGACCTCGCTCGAACGCTCGCTCGCCATGCAGAGACAGGTGGAGGACAAGCTCGAGGCTTTCCCACAAGTAGAACTGGTTTTCTCGCGCACCGGCACGGCCGAGGTCGCGAGCGATCCGATGCCGCCGAACGCGTCCGATGCCTACGTCATCCTGAAGCCGCGCGAAGAGTGGCCCGATCCCGACCTGTCGAAGGACGAACTCGTCGCCGAGATGGAGGAATCGCTCAGCGGTCTGGTCGGCAACCTCTACGAGTTCAGCCAACCCATCGAACTGCGCTTCAACGAGCTGATCGCGGGTGTTCGCGGCGACGTAGCGGTCAAGCTCTACGGAGACGACCTCACGGCGCTGACCCGGTCAGCCGGAGAAGTGGCCGGGGTGCTTCGCGGCGTCGAGGGTGCTGCCGACGTCAAGGTCCAGCAGGTCACCGGCTTCCCCACGCTCGACATCGCCTTCGATCGACCGACGATCGCCCGCTATGGTCTGACCGTGGAGGAGGTCGCGCAGTCCGTGGCCATCGCGCTGGGCGGCCGCCCCGCCGGGCTGGTGTTCGAGGGTGACCGCCGGTTCGATGTCGTCGTGCGGCTTGCCGATGCGACCCGGGACGATTTCGATCAGCTCGGCGCTCTGCCCATAGTCCTCGAAAGCGGGGTCACGGTCCCGCTTCGCACGCTGGCGGATTTCCAAGTGGTAGATGGTCTCGCCGAGGTTCGCCGGGAGCAGGGTCGCCGACTGGTGATCGTGTCGGCGAACGTGCGCGAACGCGATCTCGGGTCCTTTGTCGAGGAGGCCCGGGCAGGCGTCTTCGAAAGCGTCGAACTGCCGGCCGCATCCTTCATCGAATGGGGCGGGCAATACCAGAACCTCCAGGCCGCGCAGGCAAGGCTCGCCCTCGTCGTTCCGGTCTGCTTCGCGCTGGTATTGCTGCTCCTGTTCATGGCGCTCGGCGGATGGGTGCCAGCGCTGGCGGTGTTCAGCGCGATCCCGATGGCACTGGCAGGCGGGGTTTTCGCGCTTGCCTTACGGGGGATGCCGTTCTCGGTGTCCGCCGCCGTGGGCTTCATCGCCCTATCGGGTGTCGCGGTGCTGAATGGCCTCGTGATGATGACCGCGATACGACAGCGCCTCGACAAGGGAATGTCGCTCGACGACGCGATCTGTGACGGTGCGTTGGCAAGGCTGCGACCGGTGCTGATGACAGCCTTGGTGGCCTCGCTCGGCTTCGTGCCGATGGCCCTTGCGACCGGCACGGGCGCGGAAGTCCAGCGTCCGCTCGCCACTGTCGTGATCGGCGGATTGATCACCGCAACCGCGCTGACACTCTTCGTCCTTCCTGCCATTGCCCGGCTGGTGCTGCGCGCGAACGGCCAAGATGTCGGATGGCGTGAGAATTGGCGAGCGATGCTCCGGCTCAACCTGACTCGCGCCGAACGCCGCGAATATCCCTCTGGGGAGATCTGAATATATGGCTGACAATCACGATCACGCGCATGGGGTTGCCAAGCTTTTCGGCCTCCCCGTAGAACTGGCCTTCGCTATCCTTTCCGGCATCACGCTGGCGGTGGGGTTTGCGGTAGAGAAGCTGGTGCCCACCGCGCCGCACTGGGTGCCTCTGGCAGGGTATGTCGCCGCCTACTTTTTCGGCGGACTATTCACGCTTCGCGAAGCAGTCGAGAATGCGCGGGCACGCCAGTTCAAGATCGATTCGCTTATGCTCGTCGCGGCGGCGGGGGCGGCGATCCTGGGCGAGTTCGCGGAAGGCGCACTGCTGCTGTTCCTGTTCAGCCTGGGTCATGCGCTGGAAAGTTTCGCCATGGGCCGCGCGAAGCGCGCGATCGACGCGCTGGCCGAACTTGCACCCGAACGCGCGACCGTGCTGCGCGACGGATCGCCGGTCGATGTCGCAGTCGAGGAACTTGTCGTCGGCGACGTCGTGCTGGTCCGTCCCAACGAGCGCCTGCCTGCCGATGGTTTCATCATCAAGGGTCAGTCTGCCATCAATCAGGCACCCGTGACCGGCGAGAGCATTCCGGTCGACAAACGTCCGGTTGAGGATCGTGCCGCAGCGCGCACGGCTGCCGGCGCCGTCGATGCCGTCTCGCGCGCCTTTGCCGGGACCATCAATGGCAGCGGCGCGCTGGAAATCGAGGTAACGCGTAAATCGAACGAAAGCACGCTCAGCAAGGTTGCCGCGCTGGTGGCTGCAGCGGAAACCGAACGCTCGCCCACCCAGCGGATGACCGACAAGTTCGAACGCATATTTGTCCCTCTCGTGCTACTGCTGGCCGCGCTGTTGCTCTGTGCGCCGCTGGTGATTGACGAGCCTTTCAGCGAGAGTTTCTATCGTGCCATGGCCGTGCTGGTCGCGGCCAGTCCCTGTGCCCTGGCAATCGCCACGCCCAGTGCCGTGCTGTCCGGCGTTGCCCGCGCGGCACGTGGCGGCGTGCTGGTGAAAGGCGGTGCAGCGCTGGAAGATCTCGGCACGCTGAAGGCCATCGCCTTCGACAAGACCGGCACGCTCACCGAAGGTGAGCCGCGGATAACCGATGTGATCCCGGCCCCGGGCATTGATGAACGTGAGTTGCTGCAAGTCGCCGTGGCGGTCGAGGCGCTGAGCGACCATCCGCTGGCGCAAGCGGTCGTTAGGGATGGCAAGGCGCGTCTGGACGCACCAGCGGATCGGAAAGCCGAGGGCCTGGAAAGCCTGACCGGACGCGGCGTGAAAGCCATGCTCGAAGGGAAGACGGCATGGATCGGAAAGGCGGAGATGTTCGGCGCGGATGGGCTCGAACCACTCGGCACACCGTCAGCCGACGCCATCGAGAAGCTGCGCGATGAGGGGCGCACGACGATGGCCGTGCGCTACGGCGGACGCGATCTCGGCGTAATCGGGATGATGGATACGCCGCGCGACGGCGCGCAGGAGACGCTGAAGGAACTGCGCAAGCTTGGCATTGAACGGATGCTCATGATCTCGGGCGATCACGCCAAGGTTGCCGAGGCTATCGCCGCCGAGGTGGGGCTGGACGAGGCGCGCGGCGACCTCATGCCCGAAGACAAGGTCGCGACTATCGAGGCGCTCAGCCGGGAAGCAAAGGTCGCCATGGTCGGCGACGGAGTGAATGATGCGCCCGCCATGGCGCGCGCCACAGTCGGCATCGCCATGGGCGCCGCCGGATCCGACGTCGCGCTTGAAACGGCGGACGTCGCTTTGATGGCGGATGATCTGCGCCATCTGCCCTTTGCTGTCGGCCTGTCTCGCAAATCGCGCAGCATCATCCGCCAGAACGTCTATGTCAGCCTGGGCGTGGTCGCTCTGCTGGTTCCCGCGACCATATTCGGGCTTGGGATCGGGCCCGCTGTCGTAATGCATGAAGGATCGACGCTTCTCGTCGTGTTCAATGCGTTGCGACTTCTTCGCTACGATCCATAGTTGAACGTGCGCTCCGGACAGGCCAGCTTCCCCGCAAGCCAGTAGCAAGCAAGCATCGAGCTTAAGACGATTGTGATGTGACGGCGCCTGTTGCGATAACTGCCTGCAACCATGGTGGTCCGGACAGGATCCCTTGCCCTAATCCACGCGAAGACATGGGGTCGGCTTCGATAAGGATTATCCGGGTCTCGATCCGTCTGCGAAGATTCCTGCGCAGGACCCCAAGCCCCGTCCGCTTCCGCAATTCCGAGATTCAGATCCAGATCGTCCATGAATGGACTGTTCGCCTTCATTTCAGCCGCGTCGCTATCCAGGCCTGTACCTCGTCTTCCGCCCATGCGACCGCATAACCACCGAGTTGCACCGGCTTCGGAAACTTGCCTTCACTCATCCAGCGATAGATCGTCGAACGGCCAAGCCCGACGCGGTGCTGCACTTCGGGCAAGCGAATTAGCCGCGTCACCCTGCGAGACTCCGTCGCTCCTTTGTCGATCTCTTCACCCACGATGGCCTCCTTCGGCACCGGCGAAGACATCGCCAAGCAGCGCGTCCTTGCGTTCGAGCTCATCGATGTGATCGGAAAGCAGGCGGGCGACACGGTGCGCCGTACCCTTGGCCCAACGCGGCTTCACGTCATGAACCTGATTGCCGAGGACTCGTTCGAGTGCTGAAGGCAGTTCGCCGGAAAAGTCCTCGAGGAACTGCGCGAGGTCCGATTGCAGCCAAGCGATCGCGTGATCGCCGCTGCTGACGAGGAACAGGAGCAGGTGTGCGTGCGGCGCGACGCCGCACGCCGCGAGAATACGCAAGGCTTCACCGAGGCTGGCCGAGCGTTCGCCTGCAAGGACCCGGCGCAGGGCATCCTTATGGATCTGCGCGTCGCGTGCGATGTCGCAGCGGGCACGGCCGCTGGCTTCGACGGCTGCCAAAAGCAGCCGGGCGAGGTCGGCGCGAACCTGTTGTTCGGCAAAGAGCGCCATGTTGGTCATCGACGAGTCCTTTTCTCTGGAGGTGATCGACTCACCGGCTAACCGCGAAGGAAGCCTGTAGGAAAACGAAAAGAACATTAAGAGAACATAGAGGAGGGAGCGAATCGGCTTCCTTCAGTGATTCGCGCAAATTCCGGCCGCATTTGCGCGTATCACGGCACGCTTCGCTCAGATGCCGGCACAGTCGGCGCTGCTTCGCGATCAGCCTGCGCGAATCCCGGCCAGCGCACCTCCCGATGTCGCTTTTTGCTTGGTCGGCAGCCCCAAAATCCAATTCCCGATTTCCTACATCCCTGCTCCGGGGAGAGGAAAGAACATACAGCGAACGCATCGCTGGCTGATGTTCAATCCCTCGGAGTTTTCATCCATGACCACCAAGACAGCCCTTCCGGCCCAGCAGCGCACGACCAACCGTGCTCGCGGCCGCGACTACATTCTTCCCGCCTGCGTGGCGCTGGCATGCGCCGGTGCAGCCTTTGCCGGCGCCGACACCACCTTCGATCCCGCGCTGACCAAGTTCACCGACTTCCTTGAAGGCTCGGGCGGCAAGATCATCACCGTGCTCAGCCTCGCGGGCGGTCTGATCGGTCTCGCCTCCGGGCGCTTCTCGCTCGGCCAGGTCGCGGTGCCGGTCGGCGTCGGGATCGGCGTCGGCACCGGCGTGCCGATCGTCACCTCGGTCGTGACCGCGGTCATCTGATCAGCGGTTCCGGTTACGACAGGAGGGCGGCATGGCCGACAGGTACCTCGTTCCACGGCGGCTCGACGACCCGGAGCTCATCGGCTTCTGGACCATCGACGAGTTTGCAGGGATTCTCATTCCCTTCGCCTGGGGCATTCTCTCGCAGCATATCTTCATCGGTATCGGCCTGGCCGCCGGGGCCTGGCTCGCCTTGCGGAAGGCAAAGGCACGCGGCGCCGGTTCGGCACTGGTGCATGCTGCGTACTGGTACCTGCCCGGGAGCTTTCTCGGGCTGAAAGCCACGCCGCCCTCCCACTGCCGCCTGTTGGCAGGCTGAGGGAGGCGACCCATGCGAGCAGAATTCGCGCACGAACAGGCGCAGACCTACCTTCGGCAACGCAACCGCTTTGCCGTGCTGGCAGCTGTCCTGGGCCTGACCGCGCTGGTCAGCCTCGGCGCCGCGGTCACCCGCGACGAGCAGGTTGTGCTGGTGCCGATTACCGCCGAGCGAATCACCGTCTCGAGCGGCGGGATCGACGCGCCCTATCTCGAGTTCGTCACCCGCGACACGGCGCTGATGCTCCTCAACCGGGCACCCGAAAGCCTCGACTACTGGATGGCGAACATCCTGAAGCTCGCCGATCCCGCCGCGCACGGTCGCCTCAAGGCCGAGCTCGTCAGAATCGTCGAGGAACAGCGCGGCTCGGACATCAGCCAGGCCTTCGTGATCGCGGAAATGCATGTCGATCCAAAGGCCCTGACCTCGACCGTTACCGGCACTCTCAAGACTTTTGTCGGCGCGCAAGTGATCGCGAGCCAGCGCCGCTCCTTCCGTTTCCGCTGGTCGAAGCGTGGTCTCAGCCTCGCGCTCGCCGGCTTCGAGCAACTTCCCACCGACAAGGAGGAACCCGGCCAATGAGCCTTCTCCCATCTCCCCTCGCTGCTGCGCTTGCCGGAACCGGCCTTGCCTGCTTCGCGATCGGCGCGACAAGGCGCCCCGATCCAGGGCTCAAGCTGACCGGCCTCGCCGTACTCGCCTTCGCGCTCGCGCCGGTCCCGGCGCATGCCGATCAGTTCGTCGAAGCCGCTGACAATGCGACCATCGACTGCGAGCTCGCTCGCGGCGAACTCACGCGGATCGCGCTCATCGATGACGGCTTTGCCAATGTCTCGAAGATCGCGAGCGGCTTTCCCTACAACGACTTCCAGGTGACGCACGAGCCGGTGCGTGGAGACATCTATATCTCCGTGCCCCCGCAATTTGCCGCTGCCCGGGTCAGCTTCTTTGCGACCAGCGAGGCGGGCTACGTCTACAAGTTCGCCTGCCGCCTCGGCGGCGAGGAAGCGACCCAGCTCTTCATCACCAATCCCGCGCTCGCGAAAAACGAAGCTGCCGACTGGGAGACCGAGACCGGACCCGAGGACGCCGCGATCCGCCTGATCGAGGCGATGGCGAGCGATGCCGTCCTGCCCGGGTTCACCGCTCGCGCTGAACTGTCTGCTCCGCGCCGCACCGGCGGGATCGAGGTCCAGCTGGTCGCCGAATACCAGGGCGATGAACTCACCGGACAGCGCTTCCTCGTACGCAACCTTGGCCAGGAAAGCCTTGCGCTTGGCTCCGAGCGCGAAGGTCCCGCAGGCGCGCTCGCCTTCGCCTATGGCCGAGATGCACTCGCTCCCGGTGAAGCGACCAGTGCCTTCCTTGTCTTTGCCAGGGGAGGGCTCGACTGATGGCCGAGGCAACACAGAAGGATGCCGAAAAGAGGCCTCTGCCGGGCTCGCCAGAAGCGCGCGAAAGCGGACGGCGCAACCTCAATTCGCAGATCGCGCAGCGCCAGAAGATGCTGCTCGCCGGGATCGGAGCCATCGCGCTCATCGGCGGCGGGATGTTCATCTTCGGCGGCGACGGCGACGAGGGCGGCAGTGATGCCAATGGTGCGGCGACGATCGACACCGGCGGCCTCGTCAATCGCAACCTCTCGCAGCGCGAATTCGTTGCGAGCTACGGCAACCGGCTCGATGCACAGGGTCGTGCGATCAAGGATCTGCAGCAAGCCCAGCTCCCACGCCCCGAGATCGAACAGGAACTCGAAGCGCTGCGCAGCGAGAACGCGCAGATGCGCTCCGACGGCCAGGCGGCGATCGACGCGATCTCGGCCGAGAATGCCAATCTGCGGTCACAGCTCAGCGACGCTGCGAAAGCGCCGGCCGCCGCGCCGCCGCTGCCACCGCCACCTGCCTATGGCCCCGGCGTCGGCACCGGCGGAACTGTCCAGCCACCGCGAGGAGTGCCGGAGGCGCAGGGCGGCCAGCTCAGCCTGATGAGTTTCGGCACGGAGGCGGGCAAGGACGGCAAGCCGCGTGCGGCTGAGACTGCGCCAGCCCTGCTGCTCGAGGCGAGCCGCGATTACCTTCCGCCCAACAGCTACGCACCGGCGACGGTCATCGTGGGTGTCGATGCCTCGACCGGCGTTGCCAGCCAGAGCGATCCGCTTCCCGTGGTGCTCCGGATCACCGGGCCGGCCCGCTCGGTGATGCGCGGCAACAAGCTGCTCACCACCGACATCACCGGCTGCCTCGTGAATGGCGCTGCGCGCGGCGATCTCTCGGCCGAGAAGGTCTACGTCAAGCTGGTGCGCATGACCTGCGCGCAGCCCGGTGGCCGCTTCGCGGTCAGCGAGGTCAAGGGGTTCATCTCCTTTGCCGGCAAGTCGGGCGTGCGCGGCCGCGTGGTCAGCCGCGAAGGCAGCCTTGTCAGCCAGGCGCTGCTGGCCGGGATCGTCGGCGGCTTCGGGCGCGGATTTTCCGCCAACGCCAACGGCATCTTCACCGGTCAGGTCGGCGCCAACGGTCAGCGCGAAGCGCTGTCGCCGACCGACATCCTCGCCGGTGGCTTCGGCCAGGGTGCCGGCGAAGCCGCCGACACCGTCAGCCGATATCTCATCGAACGCGCCGAACAATACCAACCCGTCGTCGAGATGCCGACCGGCATCGAGGTCGAGATCGTCTTTCTCGACGGCGTCCACGTCAGGAGCCCCTCCAAATGAACTACAATGACTCGCCGCCAAGCCTGAAGGCCCGCGCCGCCCACCTTGCCCTTGCCCTCTCGAGCGCCGCCGCCGTGCTGACGCTCGGCGTCTCTGCCGTCACCGCGATGCCTGCGAGCGCCGCCGGCATGGCGAGCGATGTCGCGCAGGCGCTGAAACTGCGGTTGCCCAAGACCCCGATCGATGCGATCAGCTGCGACACGCTTGGCCCCTGGTGCGAAGTCGTCTCGGGCGACACGCTGTTCTACATCGACGAGACCGCGCGCTACCTGTTCGTAGGCCGTCTCTACGACATGGAAGAGCGGCGCGACGTGACCGCCGCCCGCCTGCTCGAACTCAATCCCGACCTGCTCGCGGCCGGTGCGGCACGCGTAGCGAGCGATGCGCCGGCGGGACGCGACGAAGCGCCTGTCCAGGCGGCTGCCAGCCATGTCGACCTCTCGTCGCTTCCGGCCGCCGGTGCGATCCACTGGGGCAACCCCAAGGGCGAACGCCTGGTCGTCTTCTCGGACTTCCAATGCGGCTACTGCCAGCGCCTGACCGCGCAGCTCGCCAAGGCCAAGGTCCATGTCGAAGAGCGACCGATCTCGATCTTTGGCGTGGCGAGCCGCAAGATTTCCGAGGCCGTGCTGTGTGCCAAGGATCCGGCAAAGGCGCTCCATGCGGCCTACGCCGGCGAGGCTCCGACGACCGGCAAGACCTGCAAGGACGCCAAGGCACTCGATGCCAACGAAGCCTTCGCAAAGGCCAACGGGTTTGCCGGAACTCCCGTCATCGTGCGCGCCCGCGATGGGGCGGTGCTTCATGGCTACCGCGATGCCGCGGCGATCCGCCGCTTCGTCGCCGAAGGCAAAGGAGTGGCGCAATGAGCCGGCTTCCGATCCTTCGCGCCATGGTGCTCGCTGCGCCGCTCCTTTTGGCCAGTGGCTGCGCCAGCCTTGGCGGCAACGTCAAAGGCAGCTTTGCCTGCCGCGCTCCCGAAGGGACCTGCGCGCCGACTTCCGCGATCGATGCCGGGGCGACCGGCATTGAAAAGGCTGACACGGTCGATGCGCATCGGACGGTGACCCCGACCGGCGAAGCGGTTCGCCGCCTGCAGGTCGTGTTGACGCCCTACCGTGACGCGGCGGGCCGCGACCATGAGGCGCGCGTCGTTCACCTGACGCTGCCCGAACAGGCAGGGACAGGCTGGCGCGCGCCGCAGGGCCGCCGCGAAGTCCTGCGCTCGCTGGCATCGACTATTGCCGCGACGCCCGAGAGCAACCCCGCAACCGATTTCCAACCGCCAAAAACCCAAGAGGCAGACACATTGCCGGAACAGCTGTTCATCCCCTCGCAGCCCGTTCCGGCGATGCCCGGCGCTGACGCGCCGGAACCCGGGGGACCTGGCTCGTTTTCCCCTCCCCGCGAGCCGGTCCCCCACCCTGACATGACCGAAGGAGAGAGCCAGTGACGCTATCCCTTGCTGCCGCGCGCGACGCACTCTCGCGGGGCCTGTTTGCCGACACGGCTCGGCCTGAAAAGCCGCAGGCGCATTTCGGGCTCGATATGCTCTCGGACTGGCTGCCCTACCGGGTCTATGACGAGGGGGCGAAGCTCTACCGCAACGCCCGCTCCAAAGGCTTCGTGCTCGAAGTCACCCCGCTGATCGGGGCCGACGAACGGACCGGCGAAATCCTCGGCCAGTTCTTCTCCGAAGGCCTGCCGCAGGGCGCCTGCCTCCAGGTCCTGAACTTCGCATCTCCGCGGATCGGCAGCGTGGTCGGCCCCTGGTTCGCTCCGCGCTATGAGCAGGGCGGCATCTACGAGGCGATTGCCAGGGCGCGCACCAGGCGCCTTTATGATCTCGTCTGGAATTCGGGCTCGGCGCATGCGCCCTTCCATGCCCGCAACGTCCGGCTGATCGTCTCGCTCGGCGTGCCGGTGCCCGGCAGCGTAACCGACGCAGAACTCTCCGAATGCCGCGAAGGGCTGATGGGCATGCTCCATTCGCTCGGACTGCACGCGCAAGAGCTGCGTCCGGGCGGACTGCTGGCGCTGATCGACGAACTCACCTCGCCTACCACCGCGCACGAGACCGACATCCATGCGTGGAACCCGCACGATACGCTCGATGTCCAGGCCATTCGCCGCGACATCGAGCTTGAGGTCGGCGACGATCGCCTGATCCTCAGGACCGAGCGCTTTCGGGAGACGGACCGCGACGAAGAGGGCAATCCCGAAGTCGGCGAATGCTATCCCGACCATTTCGACGTGCGGCATTATGCCGTGCGCTCTACCCCTGAGCGCTGGGCGCCGTGGGAATGCGCGCGGCTCATCGGCGACATGTTCACCGACAAGCTGCGTTTCCCCTGTCCGACGGCGACCATGCTGTGCCTCGTCTACCCCGACCAGGAAGCCGCTTCGGCGCGCGCGGGCTTCAAATTCATGCGAACGACCAGCCTCAGCCAGACCAAGAGCGCGCGCTTTCTCCCCAAGCTCGCCGAACAGTCGGCCGAATGGCGCCACGTCCAGGCCGAACTCCAGGCCGGCAAGAAGCTCGTCAAGCTGTTCTACGGGCTTACCAGCATCTCGCCGCTCGGCCAGGGCGACGCGCACGAACGCATCATCAAGGCGATCTACAAGGCAGCGGGATGGGACCTTGCCGACGAGCGCTTCCTCCAGCTGCAGGGCCTCGTCGCTGCCTTTCCCTTGAGCCTTGCCGATGGCCTCGCCGACGACATGGCGCGGTTGAAGCGCCTCAAGACCATGCTCTCGACGACAGCGGCGCATATCGCGCCGATGCAGGGGGAATATCTTGGCGGCGTGATCCCGCACCTCCTGTTCGTCGGCCGCCGCGGCCAGCCCTTCTGGTGGTCGCCATTCGAAAACACTGCCGGCAATCACAATATCGCGATCTGCGGCAAGTCGGGCTCGGGCAAGTCGGTGCTGCTGCAGGAGCTTTGCGCCGCCCTGCGCGGCGCGGGCGCCAAGGTCGTGGTGATCGATGACGGGCGCAGTTTCGAGCATTCGGTCAAACTGCAGGGCGGACGCTTCGTCGAGTTCACGCTCGCCTCGGGCTTCTCGCTCAACCCCTTCTCGATGGTCGACGATGCCCGTGCGCACGAAGACGAGGATTACCGCCTCGACTGCTTTGCCATGATCAAGGCGATCATTGGCCAGATGGCGCGACCGGGCACTGCACCGAGTGACACCGAACGCGGGCTCATCGACCGGGCCGTAACCGCGACCTGGGAGGCCCTCGGAAGCGGCGCATCGGTCGATGATGTCGCGCACGCTCTCCACGGTTCGGAAAGCGAGGCGGGCCGCGATCTCGCCACCGCAATCGCGCCCTTCTGCCGCGGCGGCAGCTACGGCGGGTTCTTTGCAGGCAAGGCGAGCTTCGCGCTCGACGATGATTTCACCGTCTTCGAGATGAGCGATCTCGCGTCCCGCGAAGAACTGCGCAGCGTCGTCCTTTCGGCAATCATGTTCATGACCAGCCAGGCGATGACGCGCTCGTCGCGAGCAACCAAGAAACTGCTGCTGATCGACGAGGCCTGGGCCATGCTCAAGGGCGGGTCGATGGGCGAGTTCGTCGAGACCTACGCTCGCACCGCCCGCAAATATGGCGGCGCGCTCGCGACCGCGACCCAGTCTCTCAATGACTATTACAAGTCCGATGGCGCGCGCGCCGCGCTCGAGAACAGCGACTGGATGCTGGTTCTCCAGCAGAAGGCCGAGACGATTGCCGATTTCAGGGCGAACGCGCGGCTCGACATGGACGACCGCACCGAGACCCTGATCCGCAGCCTCAAGCGTTCGGGCACCGAATACAGCGAGGTCTTCATCAAGGGCCCCGAGACCGAGGCCGTCGGCCGGCTCGTGCTCGATCCCTTCTCGGCGACGATCTATTCCTCCGATCCCGACACTTATGCCGCGATCCAGGACTGCGAGCGGCGCGGACACAGCCTCGCCGATGCCATCGGCATCGTGGCGGGAGGCGGACAATGATGGTCTCGCATCTCGTCGACCGGATCCCTCCGGCCAATCTCCGCAGCCTGCTGCCGTTCCTGCAGGGGAGCTGCTTCGTCCTCATCGAGACCGCGCGCTTTGCTGCGACTTCGCTGCTGATCGTGCTGGGATTGCCGCTTGCGCTGTTCCTGTTCGTTGCGGGCTGGGACCTTGGCGGCCTCTTCACCCAGCTCGCCAATCTGTCGGACCGCTACCTCGAAGCCGACGGGCTGCGCCGCAGCCTGTTCAGCCAGGACCTCAAGGGCTGCTTCCTCGTCCTCGCTGGCGCGGTGACGCTGTTTCGCATGCCCCGCTTCCTGAAGCGGCTCGCGGCCGATCTCGACAACCATCCGGCCCAGGAGGCAAACCGTGACTGACACGCGCAGATTACAATCTTTTAATCGCCCGCTCTTGCTCAGAATTCTCGGCGTGCTCGCGCTCGTGGCCGCGCTGCTCTGGACGGCTTGGGTCAGCCGCGAGCTGTCCGAGCCGCGCCAGCAGATCGTCACCGTCCGGCTTGCCGAAACCATCGCGGCTTTCGTCGATGCCGAAGCGCGAGCAGAGCAGGATCCCGAAGCCAGTCAGGCGCGCGTGCTCGCCTTCCTCCAGGCGTCCGAGCGTGCCGTTGCAGAAATGGGGGCCGATGGCCGCGTGGTGCTGGTCGGCGAAGCGGTGCTCGCGGGCGATGCCCCCGATGCTACCGATGAACTGCGCGCACGGATCGCCCGCCAGCTTGGGCAGGGAGGCGGTCAGTGACGCACTTTGCCTCACGTCTTGTCCGCACGATCAAACGGCCGTTGGTCCTGACCGTGCTAGTGTTGCTGCCCCTCGGATGGGGCGCGGTCGACGCCTTCGCGAAAGACCATGCCTTCCTCATCAATGCCAGCCCGAGCCTGCCCAACTGGGCGTTCTGGCTCGACAAGCATGCGCGGATCGAGCGCGGCAGTCTGATCTTCTTCGAGCCGCCGGCAAGCGAGCTCGTCGAAGCGCATTTCGGGAAAGGCGCGCAGCTCTTCGGCAAGCGGGTGCTGGGCGTGCCGGGCGATGTCGTCAGCCACCGTGGCCACGAGGTTTTCATCAACGGTCAAAAGATCGCGGCCCGGCTCGATGAGACCCGTCTCGGCATTGCGCTTCATGAAGGCCCCGAAGGACCGATCCCCGACGGGTGCTTCTATACCGGGACCAGCCATCCCCGCGGCCTCGACAGCCGCTACGCCGAGATCGGCTTCGTCTGCCGCGGCCAGATCCTCGGCAGCGGAAGGGCGATCCTGTGAGCAAGCTCATCCTCCCTGCGGCCCTGCTTGCAGTCCTGCTCTGCCCTACCGAGGCGCTGGCGCGCGACTATGGCCAGCGCGGCACGGTGTTTCCCGTGATCGAGCGCGACCTCCTCGAACAGATTCATTCCCGCCTGACGCAGATGGAACGTTCGGGCGAGACCGCGCGGCTCAATGAAGACCTGAAGCGCCGCACGATCGCACGGGTGGGCCGGCCCGACCCCGTCGCCGGGATCGTCCGGGCCAGCGAAGCCCGGCGCTGGCACTTCGATCCGACGATCACGCTCGCTGCCGACATCCGCGGGGCAAAAGGCGAGCTGATCCATGCCGCTGGCACGAGGGTCAATCCGCTCGACAGCGTCGGCCTTCGCGCCGATCTCCTGTTCCTCGACGGCGACGATCCCGACCAGCTCTCCTGGGCGCTCAAGCAGGACGCCAATGCCAAGCTGATCCTGGTGAAGGGCGCGCCGCTCGAGCTGATGAAGGCCCGTCAGCGCCGCTTCTATTTCGACCAGGGCGGCAAACTCACGGAAAGGTTCGGGATCAGGTCGGTGCCCGCACGCGTGCGCCAGCAGGGCCGCCTGCTCGAGGTCAGCGAAATCGCGCTGCCACCGAAAAGGAGGGCAGCCCAATGACGCACTTAAGAAAGCTGGCGCTCGTTCTGGCCGCCATTCTTGGTCTCGCCACCGCAACGCCTGCCATGGCCGATGCCGGTCCCGGCCGCTGCACCGGGAGCTTCGTCAACCCGATCACCGACATCTGCTGGTCGTGCCTGTTCCCGATCTCGATCGGCGGGCTGGACATCTGGCCGTCGAGCCGGCCCGATCCCGACAACCCCGACCTGCCGGTGTGCCTGTGCGGTCTGAGGCCCGGGATCGCGATGGGCTTCTGGGAACCCGTGCGGCTTGCCGATGTCAGCATGAAGCCGTGGTGCTTCGTGAACCTCGGCGGCATGAAACTCGATCCGGGCTTCGATATCGGCTTCCGCTCGATCTCGGGTCCATCGGCGGTGGGCGGCGCGAGCCAGTATTATTCGAGCTGGCATGTCCACTGGTATGCCTATCCGCTGATCTACTGGATGGAGATCGTCGCCGATTTCCTGTGCCTGGAATCGGGCTCGATCGACATTCTCTACATCTCCGAGATCGATCCGCTGTGGCAGGATTCCGAGCTCACCGCGATCATCAACCCCGAAGCCGTGCTCTTCGCCAACCCGCTGGCGCTCGCCGCTTGTGCGGCCGACTGCGTCGCCTCGACCGCGAAGCTGCCGATCGACGAGATGTTCTGGTGTGCGGGCTGCCAGGGGTCGATGTATCCGATGAACGGCAATGTCTCGGCCTCGATCGGCCACGTCCAGGCCTCGCGGCTCGTGCTCTCGCGCTTTGCCTACAAGCTCCACCGCGAACTCGTCTCCTGGGGGACGATGGGGTCCAAGGGCCTGTGCGGCAAATATTTGATGCCGGTGATGCGCAAGCAGCAATACCGCTTCCAGGCCACCAACCCCAACCCGGCGACCTCGGGCCGTTATGCCTGCCCGCCCATCGGCGCCTCCACCACCTTTCAATCGGCCGGACAGGTCATCCCCGCCATCGGAGAAGACATGGGATACCTCGTCTGGCGCAAGCGGAACTGCTGCGCGCTATGACCAAACACCTCCTTCTTTTGCCCGTCGGCCTTGCCGTCACCCTTGGTGGCCTCGCTCTCGCCCAGAGCGCGCCCGAAGGCATCGACCTCGAAGCGATCCGCGAGCGTGCGGCCGAACACGCCGACGATGCGCAGGCGCTCAGCACCAATGTCCGCCAACGCGCCGAGGCACTGACCGAGGATGCACAAGCTATCCAGACGCAAGCGCAGGCCAATCGCGCGGCCTATGCGGACACCATCAAGGCAATCGAGACCGACGCCGTCCTCGACTTCGAAGCGATGATCGCGGGGCAAGCCGCCGCAGAGAAGGCATCGCTCGGGGGAGCCCCGCGCTTCATTGCCTTTGCCAGCCTGTCGATGCCGCCCGAGGCGCTGAAAGCACTGGTCCATGACATGACCAGGGCGGGAGGCGTCACCGTGCTGCGCGGTTTCCCGCAAGGAACCAGCGAGGCGTTCAAGAAGCGGCTCGCCGCCATCTGGAGCACCCGCGACGCGGCCGGTTCGCTCGGCATCGATCCGCGGCTGTTTCGCGCCTTCAACATCGAGGCCGCACCGAGTTTCGTCATGCTGAGCACCGAGTTTAGCCCATGCGACGGGTTCGATTGCACCAGCGAGGTGCCGCCACACGACCGTATCGCCGGCAACATCAGCGTGGGCGAAGTCCTCGAGATCTTTGCCTCGGGCAAGGGTCCGGGCGCCGAGCTTGCCCGCCTCCACCTGCGCCAGCTCTCCAGGGAGGAACGGCCATGATCGGCAGAACCCTCGCCAATCTCCTTGCCGCACTTCTCGCCCTCACAAGCGCGGCTTCCATTCACGCTCAGACCCGCGATGCAGCAAGGGCCGACGGCAAGGACTTTGCCACTGAGCTACTGGGCGAAGCGCGCGATGCCGCAACGACCAGTCCTGACGCAGCGCGCGTTCCCAATTTCGATCCGCAGGCGACGCGCGACCTGCAGGATCTTGCGCGCGATCCCGACCAGATCGAGGCCCGCGGGCGCAGCGCTGCCACAACCAGCACGCCGATGCGGACGATCCGCGACAGCATGGCCAATCGCGCAAGGTTCGAGCCGAACGAGATCGAGGAGGTGATTGCCCGCAGCCTCGCGATCAACGAGACGCCGCTCGACTACACCAGCGGCATGGCAATTTCGGGTAGCCAGGGATCGTGCGTTCCGCTGCCGCCTGGTTCGGGCTCGGCGGGCACCTATACCGCGACCTGCAATACGGGCACACGGATCGATCAGTCGGCAGGCCAATGCTCGGTGCCGCTCGTCGCCAGGGTCAGCCAGCGACCGCAGTATCATTACCTTTGCAGCCCATTGGGCAGCTTCAACCTGTCAGGTGAGCCGGATTGTGAAGAGTTTTCAGGCGCTCTTTGCCGGGTTACGGGACACCGGGACGATCCTTGCTTGCAGTGGGGTTGGTCCGGCGGGCGCAAATGGTGCACCGAGCCCGGTGATCCGCTGACCGAGCTGACCTGCGACGAACAGGTCGCGGGGCAGACGCCCTACCGCATTACCAACGCGACCACCGTCACGACGACCCCGGACGAAAGCCAGTGCACAGGTCTTGCGGACAATAGCGCTTGCACGCTGGACGCAGAGATCTGCACCGATACCGATCCGCAGACCCGCGTGGTCGATGGCGTCGCTGTCACACGGCCCTGCTGGGAATGGCAACGCAGCTACACCTGCATTGCGCGCGAAGCGGCGACCGACTGCTCCGATATCGAAAGCCAGGGCACCTGCCGCTTTGTCCGCGAGGAATGCCTTACCGACGAAAACCCCTGCGAGACCTGGGAGCGCATCTACGAGTGCCCGCTTCCCGGGACCGACAGCTCCACCCAGTATGTCTGCGACGGCGATGTTTATTGCATCGACGGCAGCTGCGAGACGATCGAGCGCACTGCGAACGACGAGTTCAAGGATGCCGTCACCGCGCTCCATGCGATGGACGAGGCCCGCGGCCAGTTCGATCCTGAGACGCTGACGCTGTTCCGCGGCACGCGCAACACCTGCTCCTCCAAGGTCTTCGGCGTGCTCAACTGCTGCAAAGGCAAGGGCTTCCCGCTCATTCCCGGCATCAGCCTGCTGGTCGCGCTCGGCTGCAACCGCGAGGAAGTGCTGCTCCACGAACGCGATGCGCAGGGACTGTGCGCTTATGTCGGGACCTATTGTTCGGACAAGTTCCTCGGCGTCTGCCTGACGAAGAAGAAGGTCTACTGCTGCTTCGAGAGCAAGCTCTCGCGGATCCTGCAGGAACAGGGCCGCCGCCAGCTGCCCAAGCCCTGGGACAAGCCCAAGGAAGAGCAGTGCGAAGGGTTCACGCTCGACGAATTCGCCCGGCTCGACCTCAGCCAGATGGATTTTTCCGAAGTCTATGCCGAGTTCACCGAGGCTGCACGGCTCCCCGACGAGCTCGAGACCAGCATCCTCATCCAGCAGAAAATCGAAGACTATTACGCAAGGAGTGGCCAATGATGCGCCGCCAATCACTGCCGATGCTGGCCCTCCCAGCACTGAACATGATTCTCGCTGCACTGCTTCTCGTTCCGGCAAATGCCCAGGAAACGCGCCAGGCAGAGCAAGCTGCCTCGGCAGACAGCCTCTACTGCGAGCAGCGCAGGCTCGGCTACTGGTTCTATTGTGTCAGGCCGGTCCCGGCAGAGGAGCCGCAGGAGGCGCAGCCACCGGCCCAGGTAATCGCCACGCAGGAGCTAGATGCGGTCACGGGCGAACTGCGCGAACTCAAGGCGCGCGCGATCCTCTATCCGACGCCGGAAAACGTTACCGCCTATATCCGCTTCCAGCGTGCGCAGCTCGACCGGGCTTCGCTGTTCTCCGATGTCTGGCAGCGCGCGATCTGGCAGGATCCCGAGCTCGACTACACGCTCGAACGACCGGTCGGCGCGCTCGCCAAGAAGCAATGGCAGGACGCGCGCGCTGCCGACCGCGATGCGGTGATGGCCAGGCTCTCCGAACGCTATGGCCTGTTCTACTTCTTCGCCCAGACCTGCGGCGCTTGCGAAGTGATGAGCCCGATCGTGCGCTCGGTAGCGGACCGCTGGCATATCACTGTCCGGGCGATCTCGACCGATGGCGGACCGTCCCGGCACTTCCCCGGCTACAAGGTCGAAAGCGGCCAGCGTCCACGCATGGGGCTCGAGCCCGGCATCACCCCGGCGCTCGTGCTGTGGGACAGCGTGGCAAAACGCCCGATCCCGATCGGATACGGCGTGCTCTCGGCCGACGAGCTGCAGGACCGCATCTACCTCCTCACCTCGAAGGAAGCCGGACATGATTACTAGCATCCGCAATGCAGCGCTCAGCATAGCTGCCGCCAGCATGGTCGCGTCCCCCGTCGCCGCAAACGTCGGCGACAGCATGGACCGTTTCATGGACGACATGGGTGCTGCGGCCAATGTCACCGGGCCGAGCGCGTTCGAAGGCCAGTCGGCGGGCTATTACAGCCTTGGCAATGTCTGGACGCGCTTCCCGCAGAAGACGACCAACATCGCCAATCTCCAGCTGCCGCGTGCCCGCGCTGGTTGCGGCGGTATCGATATCTTCGCCGGGTCCTTCTCCTTCATCAACGCAAGCGAGATGGTCGCGCTCTTGAAGGCCGTCGCGAACAATGCGGTGGGGTTCGCCTTCAGCCTCGCGATCGACACGGTCTGCCCCGAATGCTCGAAGATCATGCAGGAGTTCAGCCAGAAGGCGCAGCTCATGAACAATCTCTCGATCAACTCCTGCGAGATGGCGCAAGGGTTAGTCGGCGGCATCTGGCCCAAGGGCGATCTGGCCGACAAGGCGATCTGCGAGGCGATCGGCAATTCGGAAGGGATCTTTACGGATTACGCCGCAGCCAAGCATGGCTGCGGCACACGCGGACAACGCGCTTCAACCAATGACAGCGCCGGCACTGAATATGCTGACGTCAATCCCGGCGTCGCGCGCAACTACACCTGGCACGTCCTCAAAAAGAGCGCCTTCTTCAACCCCGGCGGGACCTTCGACCGTGACCTCGCCGAATATGCGATGACGCTCATTGGCACGGTGATCTACGTGCCGCCCCGCGATGACGAGCCAGGAAAATTCGTGCCTTTCGCAGGCGATGCCTCCTCGACGCTCGTCACCGCGCTGCTCGACGGGACGCAAGGCCAGTCGGTGCGGGTGTTCCAGTGCGACGAACCCGACCAGTGCCTCAATCCCACTTTCCAGCAGATGAGCCTCCTGAGCGCGAAGGCCATCCGGCCGCGCGTTGCCCGGCTCATAGGCAGCATGGTCGAGGCCATCCGCAGCGATAACGCGATCGGCGACGAGGAGAAGGAGCTGCTCCAGGTGGCATCGGTGCCGCTCTACAAGATCCTCACCGTGCAGGCGGCCTATGGACGCGGGATGGCCACCGACGACCGCGACACGCTGGCCGAGATTGCCAGCATCGATCTCCTCTATGCCATCCTCGAACGCATCACAGCTGAGGCCGGACGCTCGATGGCGAGTTTCATCGCGGCCGATGAAGCCAAGCTTGCGATCTGGCGCGCTCAGGTCGCCGAGGTCCGGTCAAGCCTCGCCCAGCGACAAGCGACCGGACAGGCGCGGGTCTCGGCGATCATGCAGATCATCGAGAAAACCGCGATGATCGAGAACATGCTTGCGGCTTCGATGTCGCCCTCGATGGCCGCCGCGCTCGACTGGTCGCGCGGGATGCAATCCCGTTCCATCGTTCCATAAGGGTCAGGCAGCATGGTCGAGATTTTCACGGTCGGTGGCGGCGAGTACATCGTCAATGTCCTCAACGCCGTTGCCGCCTGGACCGGTGCTGGCGGCTACAAAAGCCTCATTCAGGTCGCGCTGGTGATGGGCATGGTGCTCGCGGTCATCGTGGTCGCGTTCAACCAGGACTGGCGCGCATGGCTCAACTGGTTCCTCGGCGCGACGCTCATTTACATGTGTCTGATGGTGCCGCGCATGGACGTCCATGTGACCGACCGGGTCAATCCCAGCCTTGCACCGGCAACCGTGGCCAATGTCCCGCTCGGGCTCGCCCTGATGGCAAGCTTCACCAGCCAGGCAGGGGACTATCTGACCCGCTCGGCCGAGCTCGTCTTCGGCCTGCCGGACGACCTCAACTACTCCAAGAACGGCATGATCTATGGCGCACGGCTGCTTGAATCGACGCGCAGCTTGCGCATTTCCGATCCGGAGTTTGCTGCGAACTTCGACGAGCATGTCCGGCAATGCGTGTTCTACGATCTGCTGCTCGGCCGCTACTCGATGAAGGAGCTGTCCGAGAGCGATGACATCTGGGCGACGATTGCACCGGGCAGCGCGGCGCGCGCGCAGAAATTCCTGACCCGGCAGGCCGACGACAGCGTGACGGCCTCGATCATCACTTGCCGCGAAGCCTACACCGCGCTGTCGGGGCAATGGGCGAGCCTCATTGACGAGATGACGCTTGTCGCGGGGCGTCAGCTTTATCCACGCCAGACCGAAGCGCTCGCCAAGGCCAAGCTCATGGCCGACCTCCCAATTGCCTATCAGTATCTCACCGGCATCTCGCGCAGCGCGAGCGACATTTTCCGCCAGGTGCTGACGATCAATGCCATGAACCAGGCCATGCACGGCTTTGCAGGGGCGAGCGGCACCGGCAGCATCGACGTCTTCGCGCAGACCCGGGCCGATATTCAGACCGAGCGGACCTATTCCTCGATCGCGCACAACGCGATGAAATGGGTCCCGATCCTCAATGTCGTGCTGACGGTAGTGTTCTACGCGCTGTTTCCTGTCCTGTTTCCGCTGTTCCTGATGCCGCGGACCGGACCCGTTGCATTGAGAGGTTACGTCACCGGCTTCTTCTACCTTGCGGCGTGGGGACCGCTCTTCGTCATCCTGCACATGATCCTGATGTTCAAAGGCGCGGGCGATGTCACCGCCGCTGGCGGCAGCACAGGCCTCAGCCTCGCGACCTTTGCCGGCATGAGCGACGTCAACAGCGATATCGGCATCTTGGCGGGCTATCTTGTCGCCTCGATCCCGTTCCTTGCCGGTGGGGTGGCACGTGGTGCGCTGGCGATTTCGGGCCAGGCAACGAGTTATCTCAACCCGAGTCAGAACGCGGCCGAGGAAGCCTCGCGCGAAGCGAGCACCGGCAATGTCTCACTCGGCAACTCGAACATCGACAATTCGACGGTGTTTTCCCGCCAGTTTGCGCAGGGCAATCTTGCCCCCAACATCGCCTATGGCGCCACGCAGACCCGTGGTTTCAGCGATAGCGGCACGCAGACTACCAGCTTCCCCGATGGCGAGTTCGCTGCTGTCCCGAATTCAAGCTATCCGTTCACGCCGACACTGGGGCAGGACTTCACCGGCCGCCTCGGAACGATGGCGAGCCAGAGCCGGACGCAGAGCGAGACCTATGCCAACCTCGCCCAGCAATCGACGAGCTCTGCGCTCACCCGGTTCAGCGAGATCCGCAACGCCTACAGCCAGGGTCAAAGCTCCGACACGGTCAGCGGCGTCGGCACGAACGACAGCATCGGCACGGCATTCAGCGAAGTCGACAATGCCTCTAGGACACTCCAGCAGCAGTTTGGCCTGTCGCGGCGCGCGTCAGACGACATTACTATTTCTTGGTTCCTTAACGGCGAAGCAGGAGCCGGAGCAAAGGCCGAAGGCGGAGTACTAAACGCGCAGGCTGGCGTCCGCGGTGGCCGAAATCAGTCGTGGACCGACAGCGATATCGGGATCGCCTCGGAAGACCGTGGCAGGATCATGGGCACGCTGCGGCAGCTTTCGGATAGCCGTAACTGGTCGAACACGCGTGAAGGCTTCCTGCGCGAGACGAGCTCGAGCTCGGTATCGCAGGTGTCGACCAGTTCGTCGGGTCTCAGCCGATCGCTGACAGAAGCCGAAAGCTATACGCGAGAGGCGCGTCGTGCCGAAGAGATGGCCAGCCGCCTCGAGAACCAGGCCAGCTGGTACGAGGCCAACAGCGCCGCAGGCACGCTGAACCTGAGCCAGGCCTATCGCGAATGGGGCATGGCTGAGATGGAAGCCAATCGCGACTATTACGGGCCGGTTCGGTTCGACGACATCGAGTTCCAGATGAGCGCCCGCGGCCAGCAGCTGCAATCGCGGTTTGTCGAGAGCTATGCTGATCGCCTGCAAGACGACATCGAAGCCGACCTTTCGCTGCCGGACTTCGCTCCTGTCAGCCGCCCCGGGATCGGAAGTGCTGAGCAGGTACGCGCAAGAGGAGCCGTGGGTTCTGCGGGTGGTCCCTCAATGCCCGATACTCCTGATCGGTCTGGCATCACAGATGAGGTCGAGCGGGTGCGCCGACAGGGTCGTGGCAGGATTGGAACCGTGCGAACTTATCTTGATCGCCAGACGGAAGGTGCCACGGGCGCGAGTGAGGAAGCTGCAGACGACGTCAAAGAATGGAGCAATAGATAGCTACAGCACGAAATCCTGCAGGATGACGAACGCCGCAAATGCGACGACGACCAGCCCAAGTAGCCAGAGTCCGCGTCGTTCCCAAGGATCTGCTAGAGCCTTCTTCCAACTGTATTCCATACGCCGATTTTCGAAGATGGCACGGTCGATCTCTCGTAGACCCTTCCAGTCCGTCTGGTCGTTTTGCTCCTTCTCGTCATCCATTTCCATCACTCCGGCCTACATAAAGTCGCAAATTTGATGCATTATCGGTTATAAGCCAATTTACGTCTCGATATTGACACATTAAGCTCCTTCATGTAAAGACGCAAAATCGCTACACAAAGCTCCATATCGGAGATAATGTCTCGATAATGCCCCATTATGATTCATCAGACCTGCGCCCTCTATCGGTGCTGCTATCCGACCTCGGGAAGCAGATCGAAGCATATCGCATATCACGCAATCTCAAGCAGGCCGAGCTTGCGGAAATGGCAGGTATCTCGCGTTCAACGCTCGCCCGCCTGGAAGCCGGTAATGGCGGGACCATCGATAGCCTCGCCAGGATAATGCGTGCGCTCGAAATTGAAGACCGCCTGCTGGATGTCATGCCGGATGCCAAGCTGAGCCCGCTCGATCCCCGGTCCGACACCGGCAAAGCGCGGCAAAGGGTGCGCAAGTCTTCTGAAGGTGAGGCTGGCGAGGAATGGAGCTGGGGTGACGAGGCCCCATGACGCGTGCCGTAGTCAATCTCTGGGGTCGTCAGATCGGCGCCGTCCTGTGGGATGAGGATCGCGATGTCGGGGTCTTCGAATACACCCCGGAATTCAGCCGCAGCGGTATCGAAGTCGCCCCGCTCACAATGCCCTTACGAAGCGGCGTCTACGATTTTCCCGCGCTGAATTACGAGACCTTCAAAGGGCTGCCGGGCATGCTGGCCGACAGCCTACCCGACAAGTTTGGCAACGCCCTCATCAATCGTTGGCTTGCCGAGCAGGGCCGCACAGCCGACAGCTTCGATCCGGTCGAGCGCCTTTGCTATACCGGTCGCCGAGGCATGGGCGCGCTCGAATTCGAGCCTGCTACCGGTGAGCGCCGTGAACAGGGCCGACCGGTCGATATCGCTCCGCTTGTCGAGCTCGCCAACAGGGTCGTTGCTGCGCGTGAAGAACTGGCCGGTGTCCTTAAGGGTGAAGATGATCATCGCGCACTTCAAGAGATCTTGCGCGTCGGCACCTCTGCTGGTGGCGCCCGGGCCAAGGCCGTCCTCGCCTGGAATGAGGAGGCCGGAGAATTCCATTCAGGGCAGCTGACTGCAGGGCCCGGCTATACGCAATGGCTGGTCAAATTCGATGGAGTGTCGGGCAATGCCGACAAGGAACTCGCCGACCCGATGGGCTTCGGACGGCTTGAATACGCCTGCTATCTGCTAGCCCGAGAAGCTGGCATCGACATGGCTCGCTCTCGTCTGCACGAAGAAGGCGGGCGGGCACATTTCATGACCCAGCGATTCGACCGCACGCCTGACGGCAAGAAGCTCCACATGCAGTCGCTTTGCGCGATGCGCCATTTCGATTTCAACCTCGCTCGCGCATACAGCTACGAGCAGGCGATTGAGACCATCCGCATGCTCGGCCTCGGACGCGAAGCGATCAAGGAGCAGGTGCGCCGCGCGCTGCTCAATGTCTTCATTCGCAACCAGGACGACCACACCAAGAACATCGCCTTCCTGATGGATAGCTCGGGTCGCTGGAGCCTCTCGCCCGCATTCGATGTCGTCTACGCCTACAATCCTGACGGGGACTGGACCAACGAGCACCAGATGTCTCTGGCCGGCAAAACGGACGGCTTCGAACGCGATGACCTGCTGGTATTCGGAAAGTTCGCTGATCTTAAAACTATTGAGACAAAAGCAATAATATCCGAGATCGGTGCTGCAGTAGACCGCTGGTCCCAATTTGCACGAGACGCCGGAGTGCCAAGTACCATGGCGCAGAAGGCGAGGATGGGATTCAGATCGTTCTAGAAGGCGATAGGCATCTTGGCGCGAGGACATTGATTTGGGGATTGAGGGGCAATCTTTGAACGGCGATCCGCTGTGGACCAAGACGGGCAGTTGGACGATGGGCCTCGACCCCCTTGGGCTTCAAGCTACCAGCATCAGAATCTATCAATCTCTGGTCCCGAACATCACCAACATTACCAACAGGCTGAGATACTACGCATATTTTCCGTGGCTGGTCAGCTTGTATGAAAAGCTCCACCACTCCGATGACCCAGCAAAATTTGCCAACTTCATGCGTCGCGGCGAGGCCCTCTATGCCCTCGCCACCCTCGTAGACGATCAGCAAGGCAGCGACGGTCTGGGTGGTTCGAACTGGGCAAGCCAGCATCGTTCCGAGGCCGCAGTCAACGGCATAGATTTCCGCCCCTACACCGACGACAGGACGTCGCCCCAAACCTACCTGCAGGCATCGCGCGGCAACTATGGCGTTGCCTATGCTCCAACCCTGGTCGAGATGGAGTGGCTGACCCGCTCATCGGTGCCCGTGACAAACGGGCGCGGTGAAACGGTGGCTTCCGCATTTGCCCACTCAATTGGACAGGTCGCCGACAACATTGAAGCTGTACTGCTTGCCGGCACAGCAACCGCCAAGCAGCTTCAGGATATCGGAGCCGCAATCCATCCGGCTAAGATTCCGTCAGGATCTCAAGAGCAATCCGTCCTTCGGGAGTTCCTGATCGGCACGCATGATACGACGAAGGACGCCCTGTCGCGGCGATCGACGATCTGGCTTGTTCTCGACCTCATACGTAAGGGTGTCGCCCCCGGCGACATCGATGCACTTCGAAAAGCATTCTATGCCCGACGATTGCCCAATGACGATGTGTACAATCAGTCTGCCGAAACGCTTGATCGCTGGCGTGCATACCAGGCCAACGAATTCGGGCAGGTTGCTTTGGCTGGTGCGTTGAACGCGCTGACCGGCTTGCAACGAGAAGACCATCCTTCTGGTATCGAACCAAAGGACCTGATCGGGAAGGTGATCGCAAGTTCACTTCCGGCAAGCAACCAAAGCTGGTCGCAATGGGCCAGTTCATTGGCGACTGACTCCGAAGCTGATGAACTGAGGTTGATCGAGCCCATACTCCAAGACCTGGGTAATGGTGTGCGGCCGGCGGAAGAAACCATGTTGTGCGCATTCAAGCTGCTCGCTGTGCTCTGGGCACGATGGGCGAAAGGTGACGAAGCTGTCCGGCCGATCATCGCGCGAATGGCGGGCCCCGACGGTCGCTCGCTCGATGGTGTCCTGCGCACCCTGGATCTGGCTCAGAGCCTGACAGCCGGTGAAGCCTTGGCCGCAGTCATGCTGAAGCATGTTGTTATCGACCATCAGATCATTGCTGGCCGCAAGCTCTCGACGGCAGGAACCTTCACGTATCACTTCCTCGTCGAAGACGGCCTGCTCAGTGAGGGCTTGCTGGGCGAGTACGGCTACACGACGCCGCGGTTGTTCAATCTGACCCGTGTTCTGAGAGATGCAGGGTATCTCAGCGACGATGGCGTGACGAGCGATGGGGAGGCGTTCCTTGAACAGCATCAGCCTCTTTAAAGATCTCGCGCGCACTGGCTTCCACACCTCGATCGTCACAACCTACTCGGTCGATGCGGCCTTCTACGATGGCTCGCTGCATCATCGGCTGCGCGTCTACGGAAGCGACAACAATATATTGATGGCAGATGCCAATATGCTCCAGCGGGCCATATCCGAGACGCCAGAGTCGTTTGGCCGTGCCGGCACGGCCTATGCCTTGTTGCCAATTTCAGTGCCTGGCGCATTCCATCCCAAAATCAGCGTCCGACTGGGCAGTGATGCCGGCTGCGTCATTGTTGGATCTGCCAACGCGACCGCAGCAGGCTGGGGCAGGAATCGCGAGATCGTCGGCCAATTCGAGTGGTGGCGCAAGCGCAACGATGGTGAGGAGAACGCCAATCGCCGGTTAATCCGCAAGGCATTCGATTATCTCTCAAAGTGGCTCCAGGAAGCGGGCCTCGAAGCGGTCAAGCGCAAACTCGACCTCATCGAACGCGATGCCGCGTGGTTGTTCGAGACTGAGGCGAATGAAGGTCCGGTCGAACTTAATGATGGTACGCTGATCGATCTGCTGTGCGAGGACGCCAGTGGCGGACCTAGCATCCTAAGCCGAATAGTCGGTCTGGTCGAGGGCGCAGCTGTGACTCAGCTTGTCGTGCTCTCGCCCTATTGGGACGCAAAACTCGAAGGCCTGCTCGGCCTCATCGAAGCTTTGAAGCCTGAGAAGACAACCATTGCTCTCAGTGCCCACAGCCCCGAGTTCCCCGTCGATCAACTCCATCGCATTCCGCAAGTCAGTTTTGCCGGGGTTTTCGATGGCAACGATGGCGCGCGGTTTATCCATGCCAAGGTCTTTGTGATCCAGACGGAGGATTGGGACCATATTGTCTACGGCAGTGCTAACTGTTCCGACGACGCCTTGGGCCTTACTGACCTCGCAGCGCGCAACGCTGAGTGTTCGGTCTATCGCCGTCTTCCGCCGGGTTCCGCACTTAAGCTGTTGGGTCTCGACCTGTCATCGACGATAAACCCATCCGACTTGATGGAGCCGACGAAGGAACTGCTCGAAGCGAAACCCGGCGCACCGCTACCTCTTGGCACGATCGAAGCGGCGGGAAGCAGCTTGCGCTGGGTGCCATCGAAACGAATTGCCGATCCGGAGGGCGCGGTACTCGTGATCCCCGAGGGCGAGTTTGAATTCTCGAGCGTCCGCAGCGGCAACTATGCACTCGATTTGCCGACCAAACCTCGGTTTCCGCTGATCGCACGGATCCGGCTGAACAACGGAACGCTCACCAGCGCCGTCATCGTGAACGATGCGGTCAGTTTAACCAACGCTGCACCTGGCTTGGGAGACAAGCGGTTACGCTCGGCGTTCGCGAAAGTGGAACTCGAGGGTGGCGACTTTCTCGAACTTGCCAGCCTTGCCGCGATCATCTTCTCCGAAACGCCCGAGAGCCGCCGAAAGGCGGCAAAAGTGGTCAGATCCATTGGCCAGACCCATGGCAAAGGAACAGCGGACGGGGACGACCACGTCGTCTTCGACTACGAGAGTCCTGAAGCCTTCCGAGAGGCAATGTCGGCCAGCGCACCGTCCAAGGGCGATAGCAGTCGGCTCAATTTCGACGACCCCGATGCGGTCAATCTCCTAAGGATCATTCTTCGTGGCATCGGCCAGGCGGATGAGGAGGAGGATGACCTCTATCGCGACGAGGGGCCCGACGGCGGCGATGGAGCCGATGGAAGCGACGGAGATAACAATTCGCATCAGTCCGGCGATCAGGGAGCTAGCGATAACGGGGACCCGCCGCCTCGAGAACCGCGTACGTACCGACGTGATGAGGCCGAAAGGCAAACCCTCGACATCCTGAAAGCTGTCGATTGCTTCGAAGCCTACATCGCGCGGTTGGCTGCCGAGGAAACCCCTCCGCCTCGCAAGCTCACCGCGGAAGTCTGCTTCATTCTTCGACTGATGGTCGAAGCGTGCCGTCGCCCGCTCCAGGTCAAAGATGGCGAACGGCGAGACCAGCTGTTCGCACTGGACCTAGAGCCCAAGCAACACGATCGCGAGCGCGCGTTTGTGGTCCGAGTTGGACGAATTCTCCAACGCCTGTGGCAGGGCAGTAAATCGGAGGCAGCTTTGCTGTCACGGATTTCGATCGGCCAGCATCAGACAGAACTGCCCTTCGACTGCTTTGCCTTGGTGGCGATCACGCGATGGGCGCTTGCGCGTTCAGTGATGGCAGTTGCTGACCACAAGCAGGCGGCTTTGGCAGGGTTCGTGACGAAAAGTGCAATCGCGATCTGGAAAGCAACCCAATCTTGGCCGCGGCTCGATCAAGAGGCCGAACTCGAATTTGTCGGCAAACTGGATGCTGCTCTAGGCATTGATCGCGAAGAGACAGAGCTTCTCCTTAAACACTATACCCAGCTCAACCAGCAACTCACGAACGCCGACGCATCTTGAGCGTGAACCTGCAGGCCTGCTCATTGCGCTCTCTCGAGGTAGCGACAAAAGGCATTTGCAAGTTGCATTTGTCTCGGCGTGCGGCACTCGGCTTCGAAGACTTGCGGAGAGCCAACCAGGATCGTCACGCATTTCGCGCGGGATGTCGCTACGTTGAGGCGATTGAGACTGTAGAGAAACTCCATGCCTCGCGGAGCGTCCGCATGCGAGGAGCTTGCCAGGGAGTAGATTGAAATCGGCGCTTCTTGCCCCTGAAATTTGTCAACGGTCCCAACCCGCGCCTGTGGCAGGCGCTGCTGAATTTCGAAGACCTGGGCATTGTACGGCGCGATGATCAGGATGTCATCGCTTCCGACGGGATGCTCTTCCCCATTCCGGTCAACCCAGGTCGCTCCTTGCTGGAGGATGTCGCCTACCAAGGCTGCGATAACATCGGCCTCCTCGGGAGAGCAGTTCTGATTGCCTTTGTGCTCGACGGGCAAGAAGCGGAGCCCCGTGCCCCCGGCGATGCCGCTGGCATTGACGCGTTGCCCAGCCGTTTCCTCCTTCGATTCAAGCTTGCCCTCATAGAAGAGTTCTGAAGTGAATCCGGAAATATCGGGATGCAGCCGCCAGGTAACGTCAAGGAACAGTCCTTCGTCAGATGCTATCGTCTGTTTCCCCGACAAGAGATGGTCCAGAGCCGAGCATCCAGTGCCGTCCGGATGGCTTCCCTGCATTGGTTGGTCGAGTTGCTGAGGATCACCAAGCAAGACCAGCGTTTTGGCTGCCTGCGAGACCGCGAGCACATTTGCGAGGGACATCTGCGCGGCCTCATCGACGAAAAGAACGTCAAGACATTCAAACGCGTCCTCGGTCGAC